>JAOZSN010000048.1 GCA_029939635.1 Deltaproteobacteria bacterium | reverse complement strand
TATTGAGATTCTCTCCACTGGCGGTACGGCCCAAAAAATGCGTGAGGATGGTATTCCGGTGAAAGATGTTTCTGAATTTACCGGTTTTCCTGAGATGCTTGATGGCCGGGTAAAGACCCTGCATCCCAAAGTGCATGGTGGAATTTTGGCCCAGAAGGGCAATGCCGATCATCTGGCTCAGATGAAGGAACATGGCTTAGAGGCCATTGATATTGTCGCAGTTAATCTCTACGCCTTTGAAAAGGCCGTTGCTGATCCATCCTGTACCCTGGCCAATGCCATAGAAAATATTGATATCGGCGGCCCCACCATGCTGCGTGCTGCAGCAAAAAATTATGCTGATGTCACTGTTATTGTTGATCCGGCTGATTACCCAACGGTTATTAGCGAGATTAAAGAGCATGGCAATACTACCCTGCGTACCCGTTTTATTTTGGCCCGCAAGGTTTTTGCCTTAACCAGTGCTTATGATACAGCCATTATTAACTGGCTTGACAAGGTTGATGCTGCCAGCCATCCAGAGTTAGCCTAGTTTTTTCCTGACTTTAGCCCTCTATATATAAGCAGAATGTTTATTCTTAGGGGGCACGAAAAAAACGCTGGTTTTTTTAGGAGATAATTATGAAAATGGGAGTGTTGCTTTCTGGCTCAGGTCGAACGCTGGATAATTTCCATGATTTGATTGAGGCCTGTACCATGCAAGGAACCATCGAGGTGGTGATCTCCAACTCGGCCCAGGCCCTTGGTTTGAAGAAGGCTAAAGACTATGGCTATCCTGCGTTTCATGCCGTGGGTAATGAGGCTACCAATGCCATTCTTCTTGACCACGATGTGGAGTTGGTTCTGCTGGCTGGCTATCTCAAATTGTTTGAGCCGCCGGAATCCTTAGCGAAAAACGTCATTAATATTCATCCGTCACTTATTCCAGCCTTCTGTGGTAGTGGCTTTTATGGCATGCATGTCCATCGAGCGGTCAAGGCGCGAGGTGTGAAGGTGAGTGGCTGTACTGCCCACTTTGCTAACGAGGTGTATGACGAAGGGCCTATCATTGTGCAGAAATGTGTTGCCATTGCTGACGATGACACACCGGATGATATTGCCGATAAGGTATTTGCCAAGGAATGCGAGGCCTTTCCAGAGGCTATTAATCGCGTCCATGAGCTGGGTATTGATTATTTTTGGAAGTAGAGAAAGGATGAGTATCAAATGAGTAAGCATTCTGTCATCATGACGGCCCAGGATATTGATCGGGCCTTGACCCGTATGGCCTTACAAGTAATGGAGGCTAACCATGGCGTGGAAAATATGGCCCTGGTTGGTATTCATACAGGTGGTGTTTTTTTAGCTGATCGGTTGCAACAGATTATTGCGGCCCAGGAGCAGCAAGAGTTACCTGTGGGGTATCTTGATATTACTCTGTACCGTGACGATTGGAGTCAGATCTCCCAGTTGCCCATTGTTAAGACCACCGATATTCCTTTTACCGTGCAGGGTCGTACCTTGGTATTGGTGGATGATGTCCTCTATACAGGGCGTACCATTCGTGCGGCCTTAGATGCCATTATGGATCTGGGTCGCCCCCATTCCATTCAGCTGGCTGTATTGATTAATCGTAAATGTGGCAGAGAATTACCTATCCAGGCTAATTATGCCGGTATGGATCTCATGGAGAGCCAAAATGAGCATATTCATGTCAAATTAAAAGAACTTCATGAGTATGACGAGGTACTCATTGAAACTAAAGAGGGGTAAGCAATCATCTAATATGACTGACCACGCAGCACATGAGAGCCGGGCAATGATGGTACAGAACCGTATTACCCAGAAGGCCACTGATTATGAATGGTATCACTTTACAAAGGAACAAAGTGATATCATCAAGACCTTTTTTGACTTGGCGCAGGAGTTTGAGTCCATGGAGGATTTCTATCTGCTCTGCGTCCTGGCTCTGTCTCAGTCCATGAAAGTCACCAGTCGTCTTCACCTGGTGAATAAGGACGGTATTTTAAATCTGGTTCGAACCAGTGATGATCCAAGTAATGTGTGTGGGATTCCCTCCAAAGACGTTACTCTGTCCTCGGAAATCAGTGATTTGGGCAATCGTCTTCTCTTGCCTGTGTTTGATGGTATGTGGTGGCATGCTGTAGGACCCATGGCCCCCATGGGCATGTATGAGGTTATTGGCGAGGAGCCTTTCTCTGAGCAGGAAAAGTTTTTTCTGGGAAAATTCGTCAATCGTCTAGGGGTGGTTGTCAGTAACCGACGTGTTGCTATGCAGAATGTGCAGCATATTGCCTTTGTCAGTAATTTGGTGACTGATATTGAGCATAATGTCATTATTCCTAATATGTATTTCAAGCATCTCTTCAATAAGTTGCGCAAGAAGATTGCTGATATGGAACAGCTGCAGGATCGTATCTGTGTCATGAAGGAGTCCATGGGGCTGAAGGGTGATAAGTCTTGCCAGGAGATTATTGACCAGGCCAGCGCTTTGCATGAAAGCCTGATTGAGTATCATCGTGAGATGCAGAAGCACCATGACAGCTGTTCCATGTTCCTTGAGAGCCTTTTTCGGCGCGATCATTTTGAAAAGGGTGAACTGGTACTGCGTACCCGACGTTGCCTGGTTGAGACCGAGATTATTGCGCCCCAGTTGGAGCATTATGAAAAACGCTTGAAGGACAGAGGCGTGACCATAGAACGCCCTCGTGATATGGAGGGTGAAGAGATTCCTCTCCAGGTTGATGTGGGCTTATTGGCCCAGGTCTATGCCAATTTTTTTTCCAATGCCGTCAAATATGCCTCTCCCGTTACCCTTGAAGATGGCACAGTGCGGCATTCTGTGGCCTATGGTCGTGAATTTGTGGCTGATTGTTTTGGGCCAGCGTGTGATGGGGTAAAATTTAATGTTTTCACCACTGGCCTTCATCTTACCTCTACGGAAGCGGCTAAGATATTTGATGAGGGGTTTCGTGCTGCCAATAGTGCTGAGCAGTCCGGTAAGGGCCACGGGCTTACCTTTATTAAACAGGTGGTTGAGATCCATGGTGGTCGAGTTTCTTATGAACCCACCAGTCAGGGCAATAATTTTTGTTTCTTTCTTCCTCTACCACCTGCAGAAAAGTAATGACATCCCCCTCTCCCCATAAACCTGAGTTGCTGGCCCCGGCAGGTTCCCTTGAGGTTTTTGCCGCTGCGGTTGCTGCCGGGGCTGATGCTGTCTATATTGGTGCCCCGGCCTTTAATGCCCGTAATCTTGCCAAGCATTTTAGTGGTGCTGAGGTAGCGGCCATGATCGATTATGGCCATAACCATGATGTCAAGGTGTACCTGGCCATGAACTCCCTGATGAAAGAGGAGGAAATTGCTGAGGCCTGTGAACTGCTGGCTCTTTGCGAAGGCCTTCAGCCAGATGCCATTATTATGCAGGATCTTGGTCTCTTTCATCTGGCCCGAACCTATTTCCCTTCCCTTGAATTACACGCTTCAACCCTGATGGCAGCCCATAATTCTGTTGCAGTTCGTCATTATGCCCAGATGGGCTATGAGCGAGTGGTTTTGGCTCGGGAGTTGACCTTGAACGAGATTGAGGCAGCCTGTCGGCAGGGGGTAGAGATTGAGGTTTTTGTCCATGGCGCCCTCTGTTTTAGTTATTCAGGCCTCTGTCTCTTCTCCAGTTATCTGGGGGGCAAGAGTGGCCTGCGTGGTCGTTGTGTGCAGCCGTGCCGTAGGCGCTATAGCTTGGCGGCCAAGGGTAGGGGGAAGGGTAAGTCTAGGAACGCAGGCTATCTCTTTTCCATGCATGACTTGAATGGTCTTGATGCAGTGGAAGGGTTGTGTCGGGCTGGGGTGGCCTCCCTAAAGATTGAGGGGCGCATGCGCAGTCGCCATTATGTTGAGTCTGTGGTGGCAGCCTATCGTTTGGTTCTCGATCATGGTGATGAGGCCATGGTTGAGGCCCAGAAGCTCATTGATCTCTCCATGGGGCGTACGGCTACCAAGGGCTATTTTGCCGGCGGTCAGCCCGATGATGCCTTGGCTCCCCAGCGTTCAGGAAATATTGGTATTTTCCTCGGACGCTTAGGGACTATAGATAAGGACTGGGTGTCAATCAAGCTTAAATCACCCTTGGCCTTGGGAGATCGTCTCCGGCTCCACCAGGAGAAGAGTGGTGAACGTGTTTCTTTTAATGTCAAGGGGATGCGCTCCCGTGGCGAACAACTTTCCTCTGCTGGCCAGGGGTGGAAGGTGGAGATCCTGATCAGTGGGGCAACCTTACGTGCTGGAGACAGTCTTTACAAGGTGGATGTTAAGGGGCCGGGTGGGCGTAAGTCTCCGATAAAGGCAGGCCCCTTTGCCGCACAGGTGGCTAAGATTGGTAGCAGGGGCGTTGGCTCTCTTGTCATGCAGCGTCTTGGTTTGAAGGAGGCCAAGATTACCGGGCGCAGTAAACACGGTAAGTCTCCTCAACAAGGACGTTCTAGACAATTACCGCTTTGGTTGCAGGGTGATTCCTGGCAGCTCTTGAGTCAGTCTAGTCAGATGCGGCCAACCAGAGTTGTCTTAAATTTGACCCCTGCTACTCTTGGTCAAGTACAGCGCCAGAAGCGACCAGGGCGGCTGGGTAAGGTGGTCATCTGGTCGTTGCCGCCGGTTATCCTGGAGGAGGATCTTGATTTTTTTGCTGTTGCTGTGACTCGGTTGGTGGAGGTGGGGTTTCATCAGTTTCAAATCTCCCATATCAGTCAGCTGCAATTTTTTCCTGAAGGTGAACGGTTTGTCACTCTGCCAGATCGGAAACGTAAAGGTGGTGGTGCTAAGACGAGGAAATTGGCAATTTATGGCAATTACACTCTCAATATCCTTAACTCTTTAGCCCTGCGGAGCTGCTCTAGTCTAGGTATATATTATGTTACCCTGGCAATTGAGCAGGATGAGGAAAATTTTAAGAGGGTGTTGGCTAATAAGGGGCGAATGAGTACAGGCTTGACAGTCTATAGCCGGCCTCCTCTTTTCACTGCCCGTCTGGACAGTGAGCATTTTAGTTATAACCAGCCCTTGGTCAGCCCTAAGGGTGAGCGTTTCATCCTACAGCGTCGGGGGGGACAGACCGTAGCTGTCTCTGAAGAACCTTTTTCTCTGCTCACTGATCTCGCTGATCTTGCCCAGATAGGCCTTGATTATGGGGTGCTGGATACCAGTGGTCTTGGTTTAGGCCGGCGAGAGTTGGAGCATCTCTTTCGCCTCATTGATTCGCCTCCAGCGCGGCAGAAAAAACGGCACAGTTCTTTTAATTTCCGGGCAACACAGAGCTGAGTAAGTTTTTTCTGAGCATGCAAAATGTAAATGCTATGCCTCTGAAATTGTATCTACCTTTTCTGCTCATTCTGCTTTCGTTTGCCACTGATTTTGTGCAGGGCAGGCGGGAGCGGCATTTTCCTTGGGCCATGTTGCGCCTGCTTGTCACCCTTCCTCTGCTGGCGGCATACAATTTCTATTTTTTTCGCCATCCTGATTCTATTGTTCTTTTTAGGCTTCTCTATGTTGAACTGCTCTCCGTGGCTGTTCTTCTTCATTTGGTTTGGAAAATGCCCTTGCAGGAAAGTCCTGGTAGGTCTTTATTGCAAAAAATGATGCCCCACCTCTTCCTATGGCCTTTAGTGGCTTGGTCTGCTCTTATCTTTTGGCCGGTTTTACCTCCCTTTATCCTGCAAGGGAAAATGCTGATTCCTATACAATCCATAGCCTTGCTTTGTGGCTGTATTAGTATTTCCATTAAGGTTGAGCGTTTCTGGCAGACCCTTTCCCTCCGGCAGCGTTGGCAATTTAAGTATTTTGTTCTTGGCATGCTTCTGACCTGTGCTGTATTTGCCTGGCTTACCAGTTATCGCCTTACCTATCGCCGTATTGTTCCTGTTCATCATGAGCTGGCAGCATTACTCTTTCTGTTGGCCTGGGGGCTTATGTTGTACAGCATTGTTAGGCACCGCCTGCTCAAACGGACTCTGTTTATATCTCGCCAGGTTATCTATTCTGCTGTGGCTCCTGTTGTTTTCATCCTCTACCTCCTGGGCCTTGGGATTAGTTCAATGGCCATGCGGATGTTTGGTGTCTCGTTACCTGACATTTTGTATTGGCTTCTTGCCTGTATAGGGTTACTTGCCGTGACTTCGCTGTTTCTATCAGGCAAGGCACGCCATACGGCAAAATTTTTCCTCAGTACCAATTTTTTTGTCAATAAGTATGAGTATCGCGATGAATGGTTGGCCTTTTCTGAAAAATTGCAGGGAAAAACAACAACCAGTGGTGTTATTGCGGCCTTGAGTGAAATTTTGGCTAAGGCGTTGTATACCAAGACTATTCGTATCTGGCTTTTGTCTGAAAAGGGCGAAACAAAACAGGTTTTTCCTGTGCTGGAGCATGAGAGGAGACAGGCCTGCTTGCCTGCCGTGGCCAGAGGTTTTTTGGAGAAAGAGGATATTTTCCATACCGTACAGAACGGACATTCGTCTTCATATCAGGAAATGGCACACGCCTGCCAGCCTTTTATGCAGCGTCATGATCTGGTTTTACTGGCAGCCATGCGGGCTGGGAGCCATCTCTCTGGCATCATTGGTTTGGGGCAAGAATTTACCGGGGGTACCTATGGCAGTGATGATTTTGATCTGCTTAAGGCCTTGGGAAGTCAGGCAACCTCTGCCCTGCTGGCAGTGCAGAGTGCTGAAATAGCTGCCAGGTTACGGGAACAAACGGCCTGGCAGACCCTTTCTACCTTTGTCCTCCATGATGTCAAAAATGCCCAGGCCATGCTTTCCCTGGCTCGTAATAATTTTCAGCGCCATATTCATAAGCCGGAATTTCAAGATGACTTGAAAGATACTCTTGATGATGCTTTACAGCGCATGGCCAAGGTTCAACGTCGATTGGGCTCTCTGCAGGGTGAATTTCAACCGGCCTTGGTGGAGATGGATCTAGGTCTTACCTTGACAAAGATTTTTACCAAGATTGATCGTAAGCTGTCTGGTCTGCATATTGATATGCCTCCCAAACAACATCTGTTGGTTGAGAGTGACCCGCTTCTGGTGGAAGCCATTTTTGAGAATCTTCTGCTCAACAGCTTAGAGGCTGGTGCCAGTCAGTGCCAGGTGAGCATTGGGTGTGATATGGATGCAGGGCAGGTCACAGTTGTCTTGACTGATAATGGGCCAGGTATTGATGCCATGTTATTACCGGATCATCTTTTTGAGCCATTTATCAGCAACAAGGTGAATGGTAGTGGGATTGGTCTTTGGCAGGTCAAAGAGCTCTGCAAATTAATCAGGGTGGATATTATGGTTCATAATAATCTCCCTCAGCCTGGCGCAATCTTCACCCTCCAGTTCCCTCTCTGTTCTTGATCCTGATCGAGTCTCCTTTCTCAGGCAATATCTTCTGCTTTTTTCAAAAATTGTAAAAAAAACTGACATGTTTTTTTGCCTTTTGGTGCCTGCAGGGTCGTATGTGAGTCTTTCCAGCCCTTTCTGTGTCGTAATTCTTTACACCTATTGTTAGGCGCTATGCTAGCTGTGGTATTTTTTGTTTTTAGGTCAGCTAGTTATCTGTGTTGGCATGCAAAATGTATTATTACCTTGCTGAAACTAAGGGGCTGTATAGGGGTATTCAATTTTTGTTAGAGGGGGGAGCGAAAATGAAAAAGATTCTAAGTTTTGCAGCAGTAACTCTGCTTGTCGGCGGTATGGCCACGCCGGTCATGGCTGGGGATTATTATCTGTATGCTGATTTTTACAGTTATAGCAGTGCTTTTTTGGGCGGCTATGATGTAGACTCCTACGGGGATGAAATCTATGTTAACCGGGGGAATCAAATTGACTGGTATACCGTGAGCACTGCTGCAGGTACTGGTGACGCCAATACCCATCCCGATAATATCGGCCCTGATGGTATTCTTGGTACGAGTGATGATAATGTGGGTACCATGTTGGATCGCACCTTAACCCATAACTCGACCTATAGTGTGCCAGCAATAGGTACCTCGTCCATATCAGAAATTTTTGCAGCTGAGGATGGCCTCTATTTTCTCAATGATACCTCTGATGTTTCGTTTTATGATTTTGACACCAGCGTCACAACCGTTGTTACTGCAGCCTCCAGCGTCAATATCTCTCAGTTGGGCCAACGTGCAGACGGTACCTGGATTGGTTCCAATGAGCAAAATTATGTTTTTGAGTATAACGAGGGCACTGGAACGTGGGATTCCCTTTTTACCCACACCAACTTTCCTGGCGGCGGTCATTTGGATGGTCTGGAGGTTGCTTTTCTTGATACCACAGATGATGGCATTGCTAATGCCGAAGAGTTCATCTTCATTTCCGACATGTATGCCGATAATATTGGCCGCTACGATTTTGCTGGCAATCTGTTAGAGACCTATACCTACCCTGGGAGTGGTGCCAGCATTGTGGTGGAGGGTATGGGCTTTGGGGCCAATGATCATTTTTGGATGACTGGTTCAAACCACCTTTATGAGGTTGGTGGTGGTGCTCTTACCTGGGTGGATGACGAGGATGATGGTGGTGGTAATGGTGACCCTGTTCCAGAACCAGCCACCATGCTGCTTATGGGTACAGGCCTGGCAGGCCTCTTTGCTGGACGGAGGAAGAAAGCAGCTAAGAAGGTCTAATACTTTCATTGCAACGCTAACTATATTCTTAGCCCCTGTCCCCTGGCAGATTCTTCTGCCAGGGGTTCTTTTTTTGTTAGTCTGCTGGGCTGAAATTTGAGAGCTAGAGGCAGCATTTATCTCCGTTATTTTAGGGTTTCAATATGCTCCTTTAATGCTTGTTTATTATTCCCTGCTGCCAGCATTGCCCTGTCAAAGGCTGTGATGGCCTTTGCACTGGCACCAGTGGCTCTGTATGCCAGACCCAGATGATACAGATAACGAGGGTCCTCGCCACCTAGGCGCTCTGCTGCTAAAAATTGTTGTAAGGCCTGTTCATATTCTTGTTGTTGATAGTAAACCCAGCCCAGGACATCCCGCGATTTAGCATCCTTTGGGAATTTTTTCACTGCCTGGTTGGCATGTTGCATTGCCTTGTCAAAGTCACGCAACTTATCGCAATAGAGCAGGGCCAGTTCTTGATAGGGGACAACCGAGTCTGGGGCAACCTTCATGAGTGTATTATATGTTGCAATTGCCTGGGTTATTTTTCCTCGGTGGAGATAGGCGGTCGCCATGAACATATAACTTGTGTGGATTGGCGGATAGCGCTTTGCAACCATGTTCGCTCGTTGGATGACCTGATCATTTTTCCCTTGCTGGAGTTCAATGCGGCACAGGGCGTAGTTGGCATTTAAAAAATCTTTTGCTGGCAGGTTGTTTTTTTCTAAAACAGCATTGTACTCCTGGGTCGCTCCTGCAATATTGCCGCGTTTGGCATAGAGGGTGGCCAGGCCCATATGCAATTCGTTTCCTACTTGACTCCTTGTCAGTCCTTGCCTGTAGGTCTCTTCTGCTTTCTTTATGTCGCCTAGGGCGATATATGTCTCGGCCAAAAAAAGATCAAGGGCAGATGAACCTGGTGCCATTTTTCTAAACAGAAGTTCTGCCTTGCTAAATTCTTCCTGACGGTTATTACCGAGATAGGCCGCAATGAGCATGGCACGTGCCTCAATAGTATCCTTCTCCATTGCCAGGATTTGTTCAGAGATGGATATTACCTGAGAGAAATTGCCCTTGCGCAGGTACCCACGGGCAATTTGCAGGTATTCAGGGATTTCTTTTTGAGAAGGCAAAATAACTCCATTGGATTCAGGGGTCAGGCTGGGGTCATATATCGGCACAGCCTGTAGCGTCTGTAATGTCAGCAGGATGAACCCCGTAACAACTATGGGTACGATACGTAGTCGTGGTTTGCTCCAATAACGTTCCATACTCCCTCCTGTTATGTCGGTAGATTTTTTTGATATGATTGGCATTGTTACATCAATGTAGCCGCAAATCATGTTTCTTTAGCAGATCATGCAGGGTCGGGCGACTTATGGCCAATATCTTGGCGGCTTGGCTGATATTCTGCCCGGTTAATGCTAAGGCTTGACCAATGGCTTTTTTTTCAGCCTTGTTTCGCGCTTCTTTCAAGGTGGTAATAGCTATGGGTTCCGGCTGGTTGTCTGCTCTGCCCAGCCCTAAGTCTGTTTCCGTTAAAATTTTCCCAGCAGAAAGACTGAGGCCGCGTCGGATGGCATTTTGTAATTCACGGACATTGCCTGGCCAGTTCTGGGCTGAGAGGGCGGCAATGGCAGAGGACGAAAATGTCACCCTTCCTCTTTTAAGAACTCGAGCCTCTTCCCGCAAAAAATGGTGGGCCAGCAAGATGATGCCTTCCCCGCGTTCTCTTAATGGAGGAAGATGAACAGGTACTACCTTGAGCCTGAAAAAAAGATCTTGTCGAAAAGTACCTAGCGTAACTGCCTCTTCAAGATCAACGTTGGTGGCGGCCAGCACCCGGACATCGAGTTGAATTGTCTTGCCGCTTCCCACTCGCTCCACGGTGCCTTCCTGTAAAACGCGGAGGAGTTTAACCTGCATGGCCAAGGGCAGTTCGCCAATTTCATCGAGAAAAAGTGTACCTCCATTAGCCTGCTCAAATTTGCCAATTTGTTGCGAAACCGCACTGGTGAAGGCACCTTTCTCATGGCCAAATAATTCACTTTCTAAGAGATTCTCTGGGATGGCACCACAGTTTACAATGATGAGTGGTTCATAGCTTCTGTCGCTAAGCTCATGAATGGCCTTGGCTGCCATCTCCTTACCTGTGCCAGATTCTCCACTGATAAGTACTGGATAGGCGGTTTTGCTCACCAGTTGCAATACTTTAAAAAGATGTTGCATGGGGTCGGAAAGGCCAATCATCCCGCAAAGAGCAGTATTCCTGCCCGATTGGTGCTGGAGGTTATGGGTAACCTGTTCAAGCTCGGCCAGGCGGAAGGTGCGGGCCAGGATAATCTCTAATAACTGTAGATCGAGGGGTTTTGCGCAAAAATCAGCAGCTCCCAGACCAACGGCCTGTATGGCAATATCCTCTTCTGAATTACCGGTAATAACGATAAATTTTGTCCGAGGACAGAAACTACTGGCTTTTTCAAGTAAATGGAGGCCTTCACTGGGGTCATCTGGAAATGGAGGAAGACCTAGATCAAGGGTGGCAACAGGAAAACGCTGGGTCGCCAGCAGCTTTTGGGCCTTGTCTGTGGTGCTGGCAATAGTGATGTCATAATGCTCGGCCAGGCCCCAGTGCAACTGCTTGGCAACGGATTTTTCGTCTTCAATAATGAGGAGTCGTTTCTTCATAAAAGAAAAGTCTCTTGGGTGATTTTGGCTAACAGTAGGCGATGAAAAGTAAAGGTATGTTAGAGCTTAGCACATTGATGGAGAAAAAAAGAAATGATTTCTACCAAGAGGAGGGGGCACAGGTATGTGATGTTTTCCTGGGCTATGGGCACGAAGGGAGTTTTTATGGTTAGCTGAAAAATTAACAGCCCCCAAAGAGGGGCAGGGGGTGTTCTGGGATAATGGCAAAGCCGGACCAGTTGTCTTCCTCGATGAAATCAACACTGATCTTGCCACATCGGGCCAGGAGAGTTTTGTCCACCAGATAGAGGACATCATTTTTGTGAAATTGCTCGTCATTTTCCTGTGACTCATCCAGAGTCAATTCTAAAGAAGAGCCTGCTCAGCCGCCTCTTTTTTTTGCAATACGTATTCCCTTGCTAGACTTCATTTTTTTCATATGTTCAGCAAGTTTTGTTGCGGCAATATCGCTTATCTCAATCATTACAATTCCTCACGAGATTATTGTTGATGTTATTAAGGGTACCATTACGTGGCAATGATAAAACGCTCTGGGGCGAGTATAACCTGGGCAATGGTAAAGCGCTGTTGGCCATGACCAGGGGCGATCTCTTCAGAATAGGTGTAGAGACTTTCTTGTAAGGGCTGGAGATTAATGGTGGGGTAGTTACTTCCTTTACCAAAGCCGGAAAGGCCGCAGACATGGCCTTGGCCGTGGATGATGGTCGGTGTGCCATAGGTTCGGCAATTAATAGGGCGGCCATGGTAACAGCGACAGGCGTTGTTTTCGTCAAGTAGGGGACAGCGGATACGGGCCTGGGCTGGGTCGCCTCCTTCTGTGCGTATTTGTTGGAATTGTGTCAAGGCCGTGGTTGCTTCCTCTTTGGAATCTTGCATGATTTTCTGGTCAGCCTGTAATTGCTGGGCCAGGTAGCACGCCTCGATAAGAGAGATATCAAACATGGCATGGCAGCAATCTGCACAGCCACGCTTGCAATGGATTTCTTTGGGGTGGCTGGCATATATCTTTTCTACGGTTTTATCTACAAAATCGTAGAGGTGGCAAAGTTTGGTAAACATGTTTATGCTTTAGGTGTTAGGTGTCAGGTTGGGGTATTCTTTTTTGTCTACCATGGCATGACATAATTTGAAATGACTTATGTTGTTTTGGGAGGAGTAAAAAAGTATGGAAAGTGTTCATGTTGTCTGTCCCCATTGCCATGGGGTAAACAGGGTGCCGGTCGCAAAATTAGAGGATGATCCAGTCTGTGGCAAATGTCAGGTGAAGCTGTTTAGCGGGTCAGCTGTTGAGGTGAATTACAAAAGTTTTCAGGCCCATGTGGGCCGCAGTCAGATTCCTGTGCTCATCGATTTTTGGGCACCCTGGTGTGGGCCTTGTAAAATGATGGCTCCTGCCTTTGCTCAAGCTGCCCAGGCTCTGGAGCCCCAGGTTCGATTGGTTAAGGTTAATACTGAGGTAGAGCCATCCCTGGGCAATAGTTGGCATATTCGCTCTATTCCCACCATGGTGTTGGTTAAGAATGGTCGAGAGGTGGCCAGGCAGTCTGGTGCCATGAGTAGTGATGGCATTATTGACTGGGTGCGTAACCATACATGAGAATAGTATGCTTGTCTTAAAATGCGCAGCCTGTAAGAAAAAACTATGGCGCTATGATAAAATAGGTCCAGGTGAGGTGTTGCGCTGTCATAAGGCGTGTATTGATAAGATATACGGCTCGTTTCATGATGGTCATAAAATTCGCTGTCACTGTGGGAAAGAGGTTGGCATTGATAAGGGGAGTTACGTCAAGATGGTGGCCAAGGCCTTCACCTATTCTGGCACCAAACGGCGGAATTAGTCGTTTTTATAGCCCTATTGTTCGGATACCGGACAATTTTAGGGAGGGGGTGGCTGGTGTCCTGAATTAGGACAGGGGGGCGGGGTAAAGATTTGTTATCTGTTCTGTTTTGCTACAAGAGTTGTCGGTGGAGAGGGCTGATTCTTTCTTTGTTAGAGCTTGCGTTGCTGTGGTGGGATTTTGTTTAGTATATATTGTTGAAAATACGTATCTTTGGAAGTATATTTGTGTGTGGTATGCCATTTGCTAGTACTATCTTTTGAGGATGGAAATGAAAAAGATCTTTAAAGCTGAAAATTAAGTTTATAGTATCTATACATATTAGAGTGTTTTGAAATTTGTAATCGTTCACCTCCATCTGGAATTTAGGGGCAACTCTAAACTGTACAAGTACACCAGTGCCTTAGATTCGTTCATTTGGGACTTCGAAGTGTACTGGTGCTACTCGAGAAGTCCCAAATAGGCGAAGATGAGGTACTGGTGAGCTTGTACTGAAATTTATTCAGGGAGAGAGAGCGTAGCTCTTAAGGAGTATTGTTATGAAAAAAATATTGTTAGTGGCAGCCATGACTGCCCTTTTACTACCAGCCCCTTTATCTTTCGCTGGTTCAAATATCAAAGGTGTGGTGGCCAATAGGCCTGCGAATATTAAAAATGATGTCAATGTGGCTATAGGACGAGATTCCGAAGCCAATCAAGGTTCAGTTGTCCTTAAAAATCTGGATATGGGTGGTGCGCTTATTAACCAGAATAAGGGCAAGACCAATGTTAACGTGGCTATTGGTCGTAATGCTTCTGCGAGTCAGGGCTCGGTGAAGATGGGGGGCTCCATGAAAGGGGCTACCATCAACACCAATAACAGTAAAACCAATGTCAATGTGGCCCTTGGCAAGAACTCCAGCGCAAATCAATCCTCGATTAATACCAAAAATACCCATATTAAGGGTGGCCTGGTTAATACCTCTTCTAGCAATATTCAGACCAATGTGGCCCTAGGCAGTGGAAGTAAGGCCAACCAGAGTTCCATCACAGGGAAAAATGGCAATCTCACCGGAATAGGGGTAAATACCTCTCTTGGTAAGACCATGACCAATGTAGCCCTTGGTAAGAATGCCAAAGCCAGTCAGGGCTCGGTTGCTATTAACGGCAAGGTACAGGGCGCCTTGATCAATACCTCCACAGGAAATGTGCAGACGAATGTGGCCTTGGGTAAGAATTCTTCTGCCAATCAGGCCTCCATTAATGCTGGTGGCAAGGTGCAGGGGGCAATGGTTAACACCACCGTGGGCGAGGTGCAGACTAACGTTGCCTTGGGTAAAGGCTCTCAGGCCAACCAGTCATCCATTAATATGAAGGGTGGCAAATTGCAGGGAGCTGCAATTAATACCAGCGTTGGCACGGTGACGACCAATGTGGCCTTGGGTAAGGATTCAACAGCCAACCAATCCTCCATGAATATGAAAAATTCCACGGTGCAGGGGGCATTGGTTAATACCTCGGTGGGTAAGGTCAATACCAATGTTGCCTTGGGCAAGGGATCAACGGCTAATCAAACCTCAATATCTATGAAGAACAGCAGCCTGAAAGGGGCAGCTATTAATACCAATGTCGGTCTAGTTAATACCAATGTTGCCCTGGGTAAGGGGGCCGAGGCTAATCAGGTCTCCACCTCCATGGAAAACAGCAAGGGTACAGGTGCTTTTGTTAATACGGCAGTGGGTAAGGCCAATACCAATGTTGCTTTAGGAAATAATTCCCGTGCTAATCAGGCCGCAACCCGGATGAAATCGAGCACGTTTACCGGGGCAGCTGTGAACACTACCCTTGGTATAGCCAATACAAATGTTGCCTTAGGTAAGGGAGCCAAGGCCAGTCAGTCTGCATTGGATATGGAAAATTCTTCATTTAAAGGGGCGGCCATTAACACAAATGCTGGTGTTGCTCCAACCAATGTTGCTTTGGGTAATAAGTCAACCGCCAACCAGGCTGCCATTAACATGAAGAACAGTAAGGGTTCTGGTGCCATGGTTAATACGGTTGGTGGTGCGGGTCTCAATGTTGCCCTTGGTAATAAATCCACCGCCAATCAAGCTGCCGTGAATATGAAAAACAGCAACTATAAAGGGGCGGCAGTTAATACCGTTGTTGGTGCTGGCCTTAATGTCGCCCTGGGGGGTGGGGCAACAAGTAACCAGGCTGCAGTGAATTTGAAAAATAGTAATGTCAAGGGCAATGCAATTAACACGGTTGGTGGTGCTGGTCTTAACGTTGCCCTGGGCAATAAAGCTACCTCCAACCAGGCAGCAGTGAATATCAAGAATAGTAAGGTCAGCGGTAATATGGTCAATACTGTGGCTGGTGCTGGTCTTAACGTTGCCCTGGGCAATAAAGCTACCTCCAACCAGGCAGCAGTGAATATCAAGAATAGTAAGGTCAGCGGTAATATGGTCAATACTGTGGGCGGGGCTGGCCTCAATGTTGCCTTGGGCAATAAGGCTACCGCCAACCAGGCGGCGGTGAATATCAAGAATAGTAAGGTCAGTGGTAATATGACCAACACCGTCGCTGGAGCAGGTCTCAATGTTGCCTTGGGTAATAAGGCCACTGCAAACCAGGCTGCCACGAATATCAAGAATAGTGATGTTCGTGGTAATATGACCAATACAGTTGGCGGCGCTGGTCTTAATGTTGCCTTGGGCAATAAGGCCACCGCAAATCAAGCAGCAACGAATATCAAAAATAGCAAGGTTCGCGGTAGTATAACCAATACGGTAGGTGGGGCTGGTTTGAACGTAGCCCTGGGCAATAAGTCTACCGCGAATCAAGCCGCCACAAATATTAGCAATAGTACGGTGAAAGGTAATATCAAAAATACTGTGGCTGGAGCAGGGCTCAATGTGGCCTTAGGGAGCAAGTCAACGGCTAATCAGGCCGCCACGAATATCAGCAACAGTAATTATAGTGGAAATATTAATAACCGGGTGGCTGGCGCTGCTCTTAACGTGGCCCTTGGTAGTGGTTCAACGGCCAATCAGGCTGCGGTTAATATTAGAAATAGTAATGTGCAGGGCAATATCAGTAATAAGGTCTCTGGCGCTGCCCTTAATGTGGCCTTGGGCAGTAGATCAACGGCAAATCAGGCTGCTGCCAATATTAAGAATAGCACCGTGAAGGGGAATATCTCGAATAAGGTTACTGGCGCCGGTCTTAATGTTGCTCTTGGTAAGGGTTCTGAGGCTAATATGGCCTCAACCATTATCTCTGGCAGTAATGTGAAGGGTAATATCAATACAAAGGTCTCTGGTGGAGCCATTAATGCGGCCCTGGGGCGCAATTCTGAAGCAAATATGGGTACGGTTAAAATAAGCAACGCTAATGTGCGCGGCAATATTTCCACCAGGGTGAAGGGGCATGCCGCGATTAATGTTGCCATTGGCAGTAATTCAGAAGCAAACTCTGGGGCGGTTATCATCAAGAACGGTAGTAGCGCCCGCAATGTGCATGTGGTTTCCGGGCGTGGCATAACAGTTAATGATACCGATAGCCTTTTTAGTTTCGGCCAGAATATCAATGTTGCCACCGGTGGCAAAAAGTCCAATAAGAACTCGGTGGTTATGAAGTAGTTGTTCGGAATAATAAAAGGGCATAAAAAAACGCCGAGCTAAAGTTGCTCGGCGTTTTTTTATGCCCAGGAGGGGGGCTTTGGCAGGCGTTGATGTTTTTTCGTTCAGAAGATAACCGAAGCCACAAAATTCAGGGCATTCTTCGCGGGAGAGGTGAAAACGGCACTCACCCGTGAAAAAGTTGATTTGGCCTGAGCCCCACAGCTAGGGCAGGTTGGTGGTGTATCATTATTAGTGTCCATGGGCTTTAGGTCCAGCCCTGCAGCTGTTCAAAAGAGGTGGCGGCTGTGGCTAGCAGATGGGCAATTTCAATGGGTTTGCCGAGATGGCTGGCAAAGGGGGAGTCTGCGGAGAGGCGTTCTTCAAGGCGATTGATGTCTCCTGTTATGGCGTGGATCTGTACCATGGGGATATCTTGGCATAGTTGGCGGCAGAGTTCAATGCCATCCATATCAGGCAAATTGATGTCTGAAAAAATAACCTGACACGTGGAATTCTGCAGCAGATCAATGGCCTCCTGCGCACTGCCAGCTTGGAAAACAGTATAGCCTTCCTGGCGTAAAGCCATGGTAAAGAGTCCTCTGAGGAGCTCTTCGTCGTCGATGATGAGAATATTTTTAGGAGGCATGGAGGGTATGTACCATCTTTTATATTTTCTTTATAGCCATTATTTTCTAGCTTATCTCTTGGATTCTTTCCGTAAGTAGCGCAAATTCTTCTTCCATTTCTTGGCATACCTCAAATCCCACCTCTGTGTTGAGGGGATGATTACGGCCGAGTAACTCCATTACCAGGCAAAGTTTGGCCAGGCGTTCCGCACCAAACTGTTGGCTTCTGTGGCGGATGATAGTGGCGGCATCGGCCATGGCCTTGTGGTCATCATTTTTAATGGCCTGGTGCAGAGTTGTGAGCAGGGTGGGGCATTCCTCCTGAAAGGTTGAAAGAATTGCGTTACTGGCTTCAGCATGTTTATGCTCGGTGAATTCGCGAAAGAGGTGCAAATTAAGATGGGCTGGTGCGCCGTTTGATGATTTGTTTTCTTCTTGGCCAGGGTAAGTGGCCGGCGTGATAAAGGTGGTGGCCGGTAACCATTTTTTTAGTATGTCTCGCAATTGCTGGTCGCTGAATGGTTTGCTGAGGTAATCATCCATGCCAGCCTCCAGGCATTTCTGACGATCACCGCCCATGGCATGTGCAGTCACTGCGATAATGGGGGGAGCCTGGCCAGATTTTTGTAAGTGCTGAATAGCGGTGGTGGCTTCGTAGCCATCCATCACTGGCATTTGGCAATCCATGAGAATGATGTCGTAGTTGTTCTTGGCTGCCATCTCTGCGGCATGTTTACCGTTTATAGCAAGGTCAACAACACAGCCTAACTCTTCCAGCATAATTTGGCCCACCACCTGATTGGTGGGAGTGTCTTCTGCCAGGAGTACCCGCGCCTTGAATTTAAGATGATTGTTTTTGGGTGGGGAGGGGTGTGGCTGGGTATTCTGGTCAGCAACGATATATTTTTCGCCTGGGATGTCAAGCTGAGCAGTGAACCAAAAGCTGGCACCCTTACCAAGGGTGCTCGTAACACCGATTTTTCCCTTCATAAGTCCGGTGAGTTGGCGGCTGATAGCAAGGCCTAAGCCTGTGCCACCATATTTGCGGGTGGTGGAGGTGTCGGCTTGGGTAAAGCTGTCAAAGATGTCGAGCTGTTGTTCTTTGCTTAGGCCGATTCCCGTATCCGTGATGCTGAATTTGAGGAGGATTTTCTTGGCGTGTCGTTTTTTAAGTTGGACACGCAGATTTACTTCGCCATTGTCAGTAAATTTGACAGCATTACCAATGAGGTTAATGAGAATCTGGCGTAAACGAGACGGGTCTCCAATGAGCAGCAGGGGTAT
>JAOZSN010000047.1 GCA_029939635.1 Deltaproteobacteria bacterium | reverse complement strand
CATATGGGTACGGTGCATCATCTCGGCAATTTCCCGGTCAACTCCACGGGGAATCAAACCAAGTTTCTGCCAGACGTCTTTACGCTTCTCAGGTACTCGGCATAAAAAAGAAACCTGCTCACGTCTACTGCCATAATTACTAAAAAATTCCTCAGCCAAATCCTTTGCCACCTCCAGGCTATCCCGACCCTGTTCGCGAATACCTAGTTCTGTAGCGATGCGCCGAAGTTTAACCTCATCGGTGATGGCGTAATCCGCAGCCTTGCCATGGGCCACCTCATGGAGAGCCTCAATGCAGTCTCGACCATGGTCAGAGTGACCAGCAGCCCCACCGGTAACAAAACGCCCGAAGTTTCGTGCCACAATGACATCAGCATCAGCACCACAGACACCACGAGGTGCCTTTTTGCTAATGCGGCACGGCCCCATGGTACATATCCGACAACAGACACCGCTCTCACCGAAGGTACAATGGGGAGTCTGCTGAACAAGGCGATCCCAGGCTGTTTCCACCCCATCTTTTTCTGCCTTGGCCAACATTTGCCTGCCATCCTGCCATATTGTTTTTTGCTCAATGCTTTTTGTTTCCTTCGCCATAGCTCATCCTTCAGTTAGTGGTTAGTCAAAGAGTTCAACTACACCTACTAGATAGTAGCCCAACTGTCAACTACCCATAAAATTATTATTTTCGGGCAGTTATGGTCTCATATTTACCATCACCAGCAGCATGATTAATTTCACGAATTTGATCATGGATAAAGGTGCAAATTTGTTTTAAGATGGTATCTTTTGCCCCACCTCCCTCAACCTAAACAGCTGATACATATGTCCGATATAACTCCCCCCCCAGCCGACTTTACCCATCTCCATGTCCACACCCAATATAGCCTGCTTGACGGTGCCATTCGCCTCAAGGATCTTTTTGCCAAGGCCAAAGAGTATGGCATGCAGAGTGTTGCTATCACTGATCATGGTGTCATGTATGGTGCCCTTCAATTTTACAACGAGGCCAAGGCTGCTGGCCTTAAACCCATTGTTGGCTGCGAATTTTATATTGCCCCTGGCTCCCGTTTTACCAAGAAGGCCAAGAGTGCTGGTCAAGCTGCCTTTCATTTAGTGCTGCTGGCCATGGACAAGGCTGGTTACCAAAACCTGCTCAAATTGGCCTCCTATGCCCAACTAGAGGGTTTTCATTATAAGCCTCGCATTGATAAGGAGTTGTTGGCCCAATATAACGAAGGGCTCATAGCCCTTACCGCCTGCCTGCATGGCGAGATTCCTTATCTTATCAACCACGGCAAGGACATGGCTAAGGCCAAAGAAAAGGCCTCAGAGCTTAAAGACATCTTTGGCGACCGTCTCTATTTTGAGCTACAAGAAAACTCCATCCCAGAGCAGACCGTGGTAAACAAAGGACTCATGGAGTTGTCTCAACAGCTGGATATAGAGTTAGTAGCCACCAATGATTGCCATTATCTCAATCGTCCTGAATCAAAGGCCCATGAGGTCTTGCTGGCCATCCAGACAGGCAAGACCATGCAGGACCCCACTCGTTTTCGTTTTTCCACCGACGAGCTCTACTTCAAGTCACCTCAGGAGATGAAGGAGCAATTTAGCTATTGCCCCCAGGCCATTGCCAACACCGAGATCATTGCCAACCGCTGTAACCTGGAACTTGATTTCAGCAATCATTATTTCCCCAATTTCATCGTGCCGGAAGGAACCACCCTGGCCAGCGAGTTTGAAGACTACGCCCATAATGGCCATAAGGAGAGGATGAAGGAGATCCGCAGGGTGGACAAGCCCTCCCCTGAGCTAGAAAAAATCTACAAAGACCGCCTGGAGATGGAGATTGGCATCATCAATACCATGGGCTTTCCCGCCTATTTCCTCATTGTTGCCGACTTTATTAATTGGGCCAAGGATCATGATATTCCGGTAGGGCCAGGTCGTGGCTCAGGGGCAGGCTCCCTGGTGGCCTTTGCCATGGGCATCACCGATATCGACCCCATTAAATACGGTCTGATCTTTGAGCGTTTTCTCAATGTTGAACGGCAATCAATGCCTGATTTTGATATTGATTTCTGCCAGGCGCGCCGTGGTGAGGTTATAAAATACGTCCATGATAAGTATGGCGGTGATTCCAACGTTTGTCAGATCATTACCTATGGCTCCATGAAGGCCAAGGGTGTAGTGCGCGATGTAGGCCGCGCCCTAGGTGTGCCATTTTCAAGTGTAGATCGCATAGCGAAACTCATCCCGGAAGAGATGAAAATGACCATCCCCAAGGCCATGAAGGATGAACCCCGCCTGAAAGATGCCTATGACCATGATGATCAGATCCATGAACTGATAGACATTGCCATGGTACTGGAAGGCCTGCAACGCCACACCTCTACCCATGCTGCCGGGGTGGTGATCTCACCAAAACCCATGGTGGAATACCTGCCGGTGTGTAAAGGGCCTAAGGGTGAGGTGCTTACCCAGTATGACATGAAGTACACCGAGAAAACCGGCCTGATTAAATTTGATTTTTTGGGATTAAAAACTCTCACTGTCATTAGCCGAGCCGTCAAACTGATCAAATCAGGCCTGGATATTGATCTTGATATCGGCAAAATCCCCATGGATGATCCCAAGACCTACGATCTGCTGCAACGGGGCGATGCCTTGGGTGTCTTCCAGCTAGAAAGCTCTGGCATGCGCTCCCTGCTCATGAAGATGAAGCCAGAGCAATTTTCTGACCTTATTGCCCTGGTAGCCCTCTATCGCCCCGGCCCCCTGGAAAGTGGCATGGTGGATGATTTTGTCAATACCAAGCATGGCCGCATGGTAGCCGCCTACCCCTTACCCCAGCTGGAACCAATCTTAAAGGAGACCTACGGCGTCATCGTCTATCAGGAACAGGTAATGAAGATCGCCAATGTGCTGGCCGATTATTCCTTAGGTGATGCCGATAATCTGCGCCGTGCCATGGGCAAGAAAATTGCCTCGGTGATGGAAGAAGAACGCACCAAATTTATGGCTGGTGCCAAAAAGCTGGATGTGCCCCTGGACAAGGCTGAATATGTCTTTGACCTGATGGCCAAATTTGCCGGCTACGGCTTTAATAAATCCCACTCCGCTGCCTATGCCTATGTCTGCTACCAAACAGCCTATTTAAAAGCCCATTACCCGGCCCAATTCATGGCAGCCCTGCTCTCCTGTGATGTCAACAATACCGACAAGGTGGTGAAG
Organism: Deltaproteobacteria bacterium; assembly: GCA_029939635.1. Classification (GTDB taxonomy): domain Bacteria; phylum Desulfobacterota; class Desulfobulbia; order Desulfobulbales; family SURF-16; genus JAOZSN01. Next base: position 15,546 of record JAOZSN010000047.1, on the reverse strand, counting down.
TATAAGGCCGAGTGTGAGGATCAAAATATCCAGGTATTACCCCCGGATATCAATGAGAGTGACCAGGATTTCAGTGTTGTTAATGGCGCGGTTCGTTTCGGATTGGCAGCGGTGAAAAATGTTGGCGGCTCTGCCATTGATTCGATCATTGAAGAACGTGAAAAGGATGGCCCCTACCAATCCTTAGGAGATTTTTGTAACCGGGTGGATTCCCGCAAGGTAAACAAACGAGTTAATGAGAGCCTTATTAAGGCCGGGGCCTTTGATACCATGGGGGCCAGACGAGCTCAACTTATGGCGGTCCTTGATCAGGCCATGGAACAGGCCCAGGCATCCCAACGTGACCGGGAAAGCGGCCAGTTATCACTCTTTTCAGTGATGAGTACAGAAACTAAGGAACAGGCGGTGGTTATCACCCTGCCCAATGTACCGGAGTGGGAGGATCGCCAGAAACTGGCCTATGAAAAAGAGACGGTGGGCTTTTATATCACTGGTCACCCATTAGATGATTACACCAAAGAGCTGGCCTGTGTCACTGAATGCACCATTAGCGAACTTGGCAGTCGCAGTGACTCCAGCCCCATCCGCATCGCTGGCCTGATCAAGGCCAAGAAAAACCATAAGAGTAAGAAGGGGGATGCCATGGCCTTTATCACCGTGGAGGACACCACCAGCAATGTTGAGGTGGTGGTTTTCCCCACCGCCTATGCGGGTTGCGCCCATCTGCTGGACAATGATGACCCCATTGTCATTCAGGGCCAGCTCAAAATAGAGGATGAGGGGGAAGCAAAAATCCTGGCCGATGAGATAGTAAGCTTAGCTGAGGCCCAGGAAAAATACACGGAAGCTGCCCGCCTCATATTGCAACCCAGCAAGGTCACACGCCAGAAGCTGGATGAGATCAAAACCGTTATCCATAAAAATCATGGCCCCTGTACCCTTACCATGGTGATCCATTTTGAGGGCCGTGGAGAGGCAGAGATAGAGATCCAGAAGGATCTCACCATCAGCCCCAGCCGCCCCTTTAACGATGCCATAGAAACAATCTTAGGCTATGAGGCAGTGAGCTATATAAAAAAGCCATCTGAGTTAAAACAGCGGGGCAATGGCAAGGGTAATTGGCAGAAAAAGGGACAAACAGCCAACGGCTAACCACCTCTCTGCTACCTTTTTTTCCTTGCTTTCAAGGTCGGTTTATTGCCCATGACGTTCAATAACCAATCATAACCAAAGGAGAGGAGAGCCTCATCTTCGCGCTCAATGGCACGGATACGGCTGGCAGCCATTTTATACTGACTCAGGATATTATGATGCGCCATATAGTCACGAAAGGCATCCAGATTATAACAGACCATAAAAGCCATCTGCTGACGTGGCCCTGCCGCACCCTCCCCGGCCCAGGGGTTGCTGGCAAAAAAAGAATCCATCTCAGCCCAGCGGTCGGCCTGGCTATTGTGAATGAGTAGTTTTTGATCGCGCAACCACTCCTTTACTGTCCATTCTTTCTTTTCAGCATGACCCTTACAATATTCATGATTGGTGAGAAAATAAAATTCTTCGGCCCGACCTTTAGTGGCAGTACGATCCACGGCCCGTTCCAGCGGGTAGGTACGACAGGCGGACGGCCGCTCTTCATACACCGTACACCCTTCTTCCCCCAGGAAGGGACAGGCGTTCAGCTGAGTCATCTTCATCATCAGAGCAGGAAAATAGGGATGCGGCCCCTTGACCACCTGGGCATATTTTTCCAGAAATTCATCGGAACGGATTTGCAACTTATTCTTTAACAGAATAATATCGTAGGGATAGAGAAGCATATCCACATTTCGACAACATTTCATGTAACATGAGACCCCAGGATGACAGGAGAACAGGAACGACTCCTTACCTAAAGGAATCATGCCTTCTGGAAATTGTTTTTCGTTAGCGTCACTCATCACACACCCTTTTTAACTCTAGTTTCAGGTTTCTAGTTTCATGTTTCAACTTACCAGCCCAGCAATCAGCAGTCGCTATCTACCATCTGCCCCTCTGCGGGTCAAGATGTGGAGAGTCGCTAGCCTGGTTTTTCTCCTCTGCCTCACGGTGCTGCCGTGGGCCCACAGCCAGGAACTAGCCGCCTGGGTGGTGCGTTTTGATATTGATACCCCAGAGAAAATAAACAAGGTCTGCTCCCCTGCAGGCAGTGAAAATTTTGATCGCCTGCTGGTCCAGGTCCGGGGGCGGGCCGATGCTTGGTACCAAAGTCACCTTGTTCCCACTGCTGAAGAATTAGACGACAATTTTGACCCCTTACAACAGGTGCTCGACAACTGCGACAAGGTAGCCTTGGAGGCATGGCTCAATGTCTATTATTTATGGACAGGAAATACACCTCCCAAAGATAGTCGTCACCCAGCCTTGCACCCAAATTGGCTCATCCAAGACCACCAAGGTCGCTCCATTATTGACTACACCTCCCTTATGCAGAGCCAGCACTGGGTAGAAGGCATCTATGCTGACCCAGGTTCCGCCGCCTTTCGCTCCTATTTCTGCACGGTAATCAGTGATCTACTGGATAATTATCCCATCCGCGCCATCCACCTTGACTTTGTGCGCTATCCCGGCCCATTTTTTGGTAGCGGTAACTCCCTGGCCCACACGTTCAGCACTCAATATGGGTTTGACCCCCGCTGGTTGCCAGAGAAACTTACCCGGCAACAGGTGGCAGCCTGGTATGATGGCAGTCTGAGTAATGGGGAGGAAATTCTTGTCAGCGCCCGACTTATCTGGGATCTTATGCGGGCAGCGGAAGTCTCTAGCCTGGTCCATGATGTGGCGCGCATTGTCCACCAGCAAGCAGGCTTTACCCTCTCGACAGCCGTGTTTCCTGATCCGCTCGCCGCCTTGCTAAACAAAGGACAAGACTGGCCAGATTGGCTGAGAACAGGTCTTATTGATAAGGCCTTTGTCATGACCTATTTTGGTGATGAAGAACGTATTGCTGGCCAATTAGAGGAAATCAGCGCTGTAGCTGGCGGACAACGTCATAAAATATGGGCAGGCTTAGGGGCATATATCAAAGACCCTGCGGACATTGGGCGTGAAAGCCGTCTTTGCAAGCAGTTTGGTCTGGATAGATTGGGGCTTTTCAGCCTAGGCCATCTTCAGCGCAAACAGTGCGGTGTTGCGCCTTTCAGTCAGCAAAGCAACGCCGCCAGAGCAAGGATTCACAAAAAAGGCCAGGCCGACTATCTTTATCTGGCTATTAAGCAATTCCAACAACTACTCCAAAACCAGCAGGCTGCTCTAAACATTGAGCCACGCATAAAGGCACGCCTGGCCTTTTTTGAGCAACATTATGGCATTATTTCTCAAAACATTAGTAGCCTGGCAGCAAAAAAAGTTATAGAACCGTTCTGGTATGATAGCAGGGGAATTTTCCGATACCTCCACCGCCATGATAGTATGACCAAAGGTGAAGAACAGCTGGAACTCATCAGCCAGGCCCGGGAAAAGCTGCTGACAGGTTTCGACTTTAATGAAACATCCCGCCTCTTGTCCCAGGCTGGCTCCCGGCATAACGGCGGTGTACAACCTAGGGAATACTGCCTGCAGCCCCCACCATTCACGCACGCTATCGGCCAGATAAGCCCAATTATTGCCAAGCATAATGGCTTTTGGGTTAAGCAGGTCATGGCCACAGGAGGCGGCAGACGGCTGGCCCTGCACTCTCTTCCCTGGCCAGCACAACGTCTGCTTTTACGCCAACAACTGATAACACAATAATAATGACTGATATCCGCCAACAATACCTGGCTCTAGCAGAACAAAATGAAGATTTCTTGCCATTTTTTTCCAGCCTTGCCAGCCAATTCATGACCGCTTTTGCCCGTGGCAAAGAAACGGACATGGCCATTATTGATTTGCTGACTGAGGCAGGATTGAATGGTACAGCAACTGCTAAACAATGCGCCGTGCAAACCCTGTACCCACACATCATTCTACCCCTCTGTGATGATTTTTCCAGTCTCGGCATGGTTGAAGCAGACAGAATCCTGGCCCGCATAACCACCCTCTATCGTCACCATGATCGTGGTCATACTACCAATATACTGCTCAACGATTACGGCCTTAAAACAGAAGAGCAACTCCTGGCTCGCCAACAGCGCTGTAGGGATATGCGAGCCATCGCTGCACCAGAGAGGATACAAAAGATTTTCATCCTCTCCAGAATTACAATTGGTGCAGATGTGGCCATCATCTCCCCCATCCTGCAACGTCTCAAACAAACCATGCCTGGGGCCAAAATCATCATTCTGGGACCACGACACCTGGAACAGATTTTCCATGGCCAGGGACGGGTATTATCCTGCCAGTACCAGCGCAACAGCCTCTTAGAGCAGCGCCTTTCCTACTGGCCACACCTTCACGCCCAGATCAAACAGGAATGCAGGGGACTACAATCAAATGAGATACTGCTCCTTGACGCTGACAGCCGTCTCAGCCAACTGGGCCTTCTCCCTCTGATTGCAGAAGAGGCAACATACACCCTGGCCAGTCGCCATGACCAAGCACAACCGCAACGCCTGGCTGATATCTGCAATTGCTGGCTGGACAGCCTGTTGCCAGGTTCAACCCCCTCTGTCAGTCGCTTCTGGCTGGCGGCTGGACAAATTGCCAAAGCCCACGCTTTTTTCAAGCAATTTAGACAAAATACCTTTAAGATTGTCATCAATTTTGGTGTTGGTGGTGATGACAATAAACGCCTTGCTGACCCCTTTGAAGAACAGCTTATCAATACTCTCCTGGCCCTTGACAACACCTTAGTACTGCTTGATTCCGGCACGGAGAATACGGAACAACTTCGCATCAGTATTTTACGTACTAAGGCAGCTAAAAACTACCCCTCTGCCCTTGTTCAGGAGACAGAGTATACGCCGCCGCCATTTCAGTACGGTCTCCTGCAGTACGTGGGTTCCATTGGCTCTCTGGCCGCCCTTATAGAACAGGCAGATCTTTTCATCGGCTATGACTCATGCTGTCAGCATCTGGCCACAGCCACCAAGACCCCGGCTATCATCTGTTTTGCCGGGGCAGCAAATGAACGTTTCAGCCAACGCTGGCAACCGCAAAATCAGCATGGAGTCACAGAAACAATTCTTATTGACGAGCAGCTCCGCCACCAACCCTCACAGATAGTGGAGCAGATAACTAACCTAGCCAATCTATACAGAAAAAATCAGTAACATTTTAACCCAACATAAAAAAATGAACCAATCTACCATAGATCACGACCTGCTTTGTACTGGTCTCAACCGTTTCAAAGATGCCAATATCCTAGTCATCGGTGATATTATTATTGACCATTTTATCTACGGCTCAGTGAGTCGTATTTCGCCAGAGGCACCGGTACCAGTGGTCAACGTCAGTGAAGAAAATCTCCTCCTTGGCGGTTCAGCCAATGTCCTCCATAACCTCCATGCCCTGCAAGGCCATGGCACCATCTGCGGCATTGCCGGTGATGATTTCTTTGCCAGAAAACTGCGAGAACTGCTCACTGATATTGACTCACCCACCGGGGGCGTCATCACAAGTGCTGACCGGCCCACCACCAAGAAGACACGCGTCATAGCCCAACATCAGCAGGTAGTTCGTTTTGACAGAGAGCAAACCTTCCCCCTCACCAGCTCCACTATTGCCGCCATCAAGCAGTTTTTGACCGACAATATCAGCGACTATCAGGCCGTGGTGGTCTCTGATTATGACAAGGGTGTTATCTGCCAAGAGGTAATGGATCATCTCCGCATCCTGCTGGCCGACCACCCCCATATCCCCATGGTGGTTGATCCTAAACCTGGCCACCCGGAACTTTTTCACGGCGCAACCCTGATTACCCCAAATAATTTGGAAGCAGAGCGCATGGCAGGCATGAAAATAACCGATGATGCGTCCCTACTGGCTGTTGCCCAAAAGCTGCTAAAAGAACTCAACAGCACAGCGGTACTCATTACCCGTGGTGAACATGGTATGGCTTTACTGGTCCAGGGCCAACCACTCTTTACCATCCCCACCGAGGCCCGCGAGGTCTACGACGTCACTGGTGCCGGAGATACAGTCATCGCCACCATTTCCTTAGGTCTGGCAGTAGGGCTTTCCTTTGCTGAGGCCGCAACTATTGCCAACTATGCCGCTGGCCTTGCTGTGGGCAAGGTAGGCACTGCCACGGTGAGCCCTGCTGAACTCATGGAGGTGATGGTATGAGCTTTCCCCGCAGCATGACGGGATTTGGTCGCGGTGACAGTGAGGCCCATGGCCAAACCTGGACAGTGGAGATTAAATCGGTCAACCACCGTTTCCTTGACCTTAAAATGAAAATGCCCCGTGAATTATCCGCCCTGGAAGAGCGTATCAAAAAGTCTGTGGCAAGCGTATTTTCCCGCGCCCACGTTGATGTCATTATCACTGTCAGTGGAACAGATCAAACTAGCAACCAACTCTCCGTAAATACTGCTCTGGCTCGCGAGTACAGCCATACTCTTATTGATTTACGCAAACAGCTGGGATTAACACATGACAACGACTCCCTTATTTCCCTGGTGGCCACCTTTCCAGGCGTGATCAGTCAGGAAAAAAAAGAGGCAGACATTGAGCAAAGCTGGCAGAGGTTGCAACCAGCCCTGGACATGGCCCTGGCCAACAGCCTGACCATGCGTGAACAGGAGGGTGCTAATCTGGCTGCAGATCTGCTGGAACGGTTGGAGACATTTGCTGCCACCGTCTCTACCATTGAACAACAAATCCCCGAGATTGTTGCCTTACGCCAGGAAAATTTGCACGACAAGATCAACAAACTTCTGGATGGCATGGATATCGATCCCATGCGCCTGGCCCAGGAGGTAGTCATCATGACTGACAAGGCGGATGTCACTGAAGAAATGGTGCGCCTGGCCAGTCATATCTCTCAGTTTAAAAATTTCCTGAGCAGCGATGAGCCCACGGGGAGAAAAATCGATTTCCTGCTCCAGGAGTTCCTGCGCGAGGTAAACACCCTGGCCTCCAAGATCAGCAACGCCTCGGTGGCCCATAAAAGTGTGGAGATGAAAAACGATATTGAAAAAATACGGGAACAGGTCCAGAACTTGGAATAAACTGCAGGTTACAGGTGTCAGAAACTGCCTCCCCTTAGTACCCGAAACATGAAGCCTGGAGTCTAAAAATGGATCACCACTTAATAAATGTCGGATTTGGTAACTCGGTGGTGGCCGGTCGAGTCTTACTGGTCACCAACCCTAAATCATCACCCATCAAAAAAATGAAGGATGAGGCCAAGAGCCAGCATAAGCTCATTGATGTTACAGAAGGTCGTAAGACCCGTTCCATCATCCTGCTTGATACTGGCCACGTTGTCCTCTCTGCTGTACAACCAGAAACCATCAATCAACGCTTTGCCCCCCTGGCTGAATTACATAAAGAACTAGAATCAGCAAAATAGAAACAGGAATATGTAGTTATGAAAGGCAACCTTATCATCCTCTCGGCCCCTTCCGGCACTGGCAAGACCACCATTGTTAAAAAAATTATGCCCCATATGGAACGCCTTACCTTCAGCGTCTCCCATACCACGCGGCCACCACGCCAGGGCGAAGAAAATGGCATTGACTACCACTTTACCAGTAAAGAACAGTTCCAAGAGCTCATCAATGCAGGTGGCTTTCTAGAATGGGCTGAAGTGCACGGTAATTTCTATGGCACCAGCCAGGAGGCGGTGGATCAATGGCTTGACCAGGGCTATGATGTCTTTCTTGACATTGATGTACAGGGAGCCCGCCAGGTGAACGAGGCCGCCCCGGATGCCATCTCAATTTTTATCACCCCACCCTCCTGGCCAGAGCAAGAAAGGCGCTTACGTGACCGAGGCACAGACTCAGATGAAACCATTGCCCTGCGCCTGAACAATGCCAAAAAAGAGATGAGAGACATTGATGACTATGACTTTGTCATTGTTAATGATGAGCTAGAACAGGCTGCAGAAATGATGAAATCTGTCATCCTGGCCATGCGGGCTATGAGCCGACGTGACACCACTGGTACCCCCCTCAACATCCCAGACGGAGATAATTAATGGCGCGTCAACAATCAGCAGGAAAGGTATTTCAGGCCGGTGACAACCTGATATGGGGCCACCACCCCGTACTGGAGATGATCAACCAGCAACCACGCCAGATCTCCGAGATCTTTATTGCCAAGACAAAAGAAGGCTCTAAAAACCAGGAAATCATTGACCAGGCCAGAAACAACCAGGTCAAGGTCAAATTTCTCAAAAATTTCACCATCAATGGCGCCGGCAAGATTAATCATCAAGGTGTGCTGGCCCGTATTAACAATACCGAGACCCTCAGTGAAAATGCCTTCCTGGCCTCCCTGGAAAATCCAGCAAAAAAACCTTTTCTCCTTGCCTTAGATTCCATCCAGGATCCCCATAACCTGGGTGCAATCCTTCGTTCTGCTGCCGCTGCCGGTGTCTCCGGGGTCATCCTACCCAGGGATAGGTCAGCTCCTTTAGGAGGAACAGCAGCCAAGGTGGCAGCCGGGGCCATGGCCCATCTCAACATCTGCCAGGTCACTAATTTCTCCTCCTTCTTCAAACGCTTACAAGAACTGGGAGTGTGGATCTATGGCACGGTGAAAGATAAAGGTCATCCCATTTTCAGTACTGATCTCACCGGCCCCGTCTGCCTGGTGATCGGCAACGAGGAAAAGGGCATTCGCCCCCTGGTTGCCCAACATTGCGATGAAAAAATAACCATCCCCATGCCCGGTGATCTTGATTCATTAAATGCCTCAGTGGCTGCGGGTATTGTTCTTTTTGAGGTGGTTCGGCAACGCCACCAAAAATCACGTTAAAGAAGGAGTCCATCTGCAAATTTGCAAGTGGCAGTTTTCCAACCAAGGTCAGATTTGCTTCTTGCCATGAACCTCACGGCCATAATAAGCTGCTAGGAGAAGAACTCATTCAGCCAGAGAGGGACTACCATGCACGAGGCATTATTTTATCAGCAGCAAGATGACGGACAGTTGATCTGCGGTCTCTGTAATCATCATTGTCGCATCAAGGAGGGGGGGCGCGGCTTCTGTCAGGTACGGGAGAATCGTCAGGGCACCCTTTACAGTCTAGTCTATGGTCGCCTGGTGGCGGAAAATATTGACCCGGTGGAGAAGAAACCCCTCTTCCACATGCAACCAGGATCCAGGAGCTTTTCCATCTCCACAGTGGGCTGTAATTTCCGCTGCCAACATTGCCAGAACTCCTCCATCTCCCAATATCCACGCCTCCATAAAAATGATATTATTGGTGAGCAATGGAGCCCTGAGGAGGTGGTGGCCACCGCCCACCGCCAGGCATGCCAGTCCATAAGTTACACCTATGTGGAACCCACTATCTTCTACGAATTTGCCTATGACTGCGCCGGGCTAGCCAAGGAAGAGGGCATAAAAAACATCTTTGTCAGCAACGGCTATATGAGCAGTGAGGTGAGCCGCCACCTCGCTCCAAGGCTGGATGGCATTAATATCGATATCAAGGCCATGAGCGAGAAATTTTACCAGCAGGTCTGCAAAGCCAGGCTGGCCCCGGTGCTGGAAAATGTCCACCTCTTTAAAGAACTAGGAGTGTGGGTGGAGGTTACCACCCTGCTCATCCCGGGCTGGAACGATTCAAGCCAGGAACTGCAACAGATTGCCCGCTTCATCCACGATGTTGACCCGGACATACCCTGGCATGTCACTGCCTTCCGCCCCTCCTATAAGATGATGGATCGTGGCCCTACACCGGTGAGTAGCTTACGCATGGCCCGCAAGATCGGCAAGGAAGAAGGCTTACGTTTTGTCTATGAGGGCAATGTGCCGGGTGAGGGAGGGGAATCCACCTATTGCCCGGCCTGCCAGAGCGAGATCATCAAACGCCATGGCTTTCAGATCATTAATAATAAGCTAAAAGATGGCAACTGTGGCCAATGCGGGGAAAAAATTGAGGGAGTCTGGGAATGATGTCCAGGTTATGGACAATCAACTCGATCTCGTTAAGGATTTCTTAGAAATCCAGCATTTTGACCACGTCGTGGAGCAGGCACCAAGGCTAATACTCTCTCCAAGCACATAAAAAAAATTATACCTTTACCCCTTTCCTTTTCTGAAGTAGGACTTTGGCAAATACGGTCAACTGGTATGGCCAAACAGATATCGCTTCCTCTCTCCCACCTAAAGGAACCTCAATGAAAAAATCACTCGGCGCCAATCCCCTTGTCTACCCCACCCCGGTATGGGCCATTGCCACCTATAATGAAGATGGCAGCAGCAATGCCATGTGCGCGGCCTGGGGCGGTATCTGCTGCTCTAAACCACCGTGCCTGGCTGTTTCATTACGAGAAGCAACCTTAAGTCATGGCAACATCATGAAACGCAAAGCCTTTACTGTGAATATTGGCACCGAGGCCTTTGCTGCTCAGGTAGACTATTTTGGCCTCTCCACCGGCCGCAATGTTGACAAGTTTGCTGCCACTGGCCTTACAGCCTCGGCCAGCACCCTGGTGGACGCCCCTTTTATTGAGGAATTCCCTCTAATTATTGAGTGCACATTACAGCAGGTGGTTGAAGTTGGCCTCCACACCCAGTTCATTGGTGAGATCATGGACGTCAAGGCTGATGAAAATATCATTGACAACCAGGATCTACCCGACATCGAGTTGTTGCGTCCGCTTATCTTCTCTCCTGTTGCTCGGCACTACCACGGTGTTGGTAATTTTGTCGCACAGGCCTTTGAGGTTGGCAAAAAATTCCGAAAATAGGTGAAAAATTACAAATTAGGAATGAGGAGTTACGAAACATATCTTTATTCAGTTTCCTTCCACCAATTCTTCATTTCTATTTCCTCATTCCTAATCCCCTTTTCTCCACTTTTTTTCAATAAATTCACAACTTTTTTACCTGATAAGAATTTATCCGAAAAAACACCTAAGTAGTACTACTCACAAAACTATTTTAGTGCGTATATCCACCCGGGCAACACTACCTAGGTAATCCTACCTATTGCACTTTCCCATCACAAATCCTAGATAGCATGATACTAAATCATACTTTGCCTGCTGCTCTGTTATTTTAGCAGTAAAAACATACTGTTCTACGCACAGAAAAGCTTACAGAGTAGATCGAAAACTACAATTTCATGAAACAAGATCTGACAAAATACTGGAAAACAAACATCACGGTTATGGCTGTTCTTTTGGCCATATGGGCCGTTGTGTCATATGGATGTTCCATCCTTTTTGTCGAACAACTCAACACCATTATGATTGGCGGTTTCCCTTTAGGTTTTTGGTTTGCCCAACAGGGTTCAATATATACCTTTGTAATTCTCATCTTTGCCTACTTTTTCATTATGGAGAAGGTTGACAAGGATTATGACGTAAATGATTAACAACAGGAGTCAAAGAAATTGAGAAGGTAGGAAGACAAACTTCTTTATTTCCTTATTCCTCTAACTTCTCTATTTCTTAACAAAAATTGTCAATTCTTGACTGGACATATATCATGGTAGGGGTCACCTTCAGCCTCTACCTCTCCATTGCCTGGATATCCAGGGTGAAGACCACCAAAGGTTTTTATGTTGCCGGTGGTGGCGTCAGCCCCCTGGCCAATGGCATGGCCACAGCAGCAGACTGGATGAGTGCAGCCTCTTTTATCTCTATGGCCGGCCTCATTTCTTTCATGGGCTATACCGGTTCTATTTACCTGCTTGGTTGGACTGGCGGTTATGTCCTGCTTGCCTTAATGCTTGCCCCTTATTTACGAAAATTTGGCAAATTCACCGTTCCCGATTTTGTCGGGGATAGATATTACTCAAATACGGCGCGCTTCATTGCCCTCATCTGTGCCATCTTTGTCTCCTTTACTTATGTTGCCGGCCAAATGCGCGGCGTTGGCATTGTCTTTTCCCGCTTTTTAGAGGTTGATGTCAACACAGGCGTCCTCATCGGTATGGCCATTGTTTTCTTTTATGCTTCTCTGGGCGGAATGAAGGGCATTACTTATACCCAGGTGGCCCAATACTCGGTGTTGATCATTGCTTATCTGGTGCCAGCCTTTGCGATCTCAACCAAGATTACCGGCACAAACATCCCCCAAATCGGCTTTGGTTCCACCATTACCGATGGTGTCCATGCCGGGCAATACCTGCTCACCACCCTGAACCAACTCAATACTGACCTTGGCTTTGCTGAATACACCAAGCCTTTTGCTGAAGGAGGCAAATCCATGCTTGATGTCTTTTGTATTACCATGGCCCTCATGGTGGGTACCGCTGGCCTGCCCCATGTGATTGTTCGATTCTATACGGTACCTAATGTGCGGGCCGCCCGCCTTTCTGCCGGCTTTGCTCTGCTTTTTATTGCCATCCTTTATACCACAGCCCCAGCTATCGCTTCCTTTGCCCGCTATAATATGATCAACTCCATCTCAGAGGTGGAGTACCGTGCTGCCCCCACCTGGTTCACCAGTTGGGAAAAAACCGGCCTGCTAGCCTGGGTAGACAAAAATCATGACGGCATCATTAATTATCAGGCAGGTAAGGCCTTTATTGGTACTCCTGACTTTACCGGCGAAACAGGCTCCCACGGTCAACTTATTGTTGCCAACACCTATGCTGATAGTGACAATGAGCTTTATATTGATCGCGACATCATGGTCCTGGCCAACCCGGAGATTGCCAATCTGCCCAACTGGGTTATTTCCCTGGTGGCCGCTGGTGGTCTAGCCGCTGCCTTATCCACCGCATCAGGCTTATTACTGGTCATCTCGTCATCTATATCCCATGATCTCTATTATCGTTTAATCAACCGTAACGCCTCAGAAAAACAGCGCCTCCTGGTGGGACGGGTTATGATCGGTATTGCGGTCTGTGTGGCTGGTTATTTCGGCATCCATCCCCCCGGCTTTGTTGCGCAGGTAGTGGCCTTTGCCTTTGGCCTAGCTGCCTCCTCATTTTTCCCGGTTATTGTCCTTGGTATCTTTTCCAAACGAACCACCAAGGAAGGGGCTATTTGCGGCATGGTAAGCGGCATTGTCTTTACCATGATCTATATCATTAATATTAAATTCTTTGGCGGTCAGCCCTGGTGCTTTGGTATTTCAGCAGAAGGTATCGGTGCTGTGGGCATGCTCATTAACTTTATGGTTACCTTAGTTATTTCACGGCTGACCAAACCACCGCCACAGAGTGTACAAGACATGGTTGATACCATTCGCTATCCCCGCGGGGCCAGCGCCAGTATTAATCATTAATTTGGAGCGGCCAGCATAATGCTAGCCACATTTATTAATAAGGATACCGGCTGATTGGGAGAAGCTCTATGATCGCCGGTATTAGTTAGAAAAATCTCAATTTGGAGGAAAAAGGATGAGTAGTAACTCTGCAGAAGAGTACTGGAAGGCAAACATCCGCCTTGTTATTGGCTGTCTTATTGTCTGGACAACAGTTTCATACGGATGTGGCATTCTCTTTGCCGATGCCCTCAACGGTATCAAGCTTGGTGGATACAAGTTGGGCTTCTGGTTTGCCCAGCAAGGTTCAATTTACACCTTTGTAGCGCTGATTTTTTTCTACGCGAACAGAATGAACAAACTCGACAAAAAATTCAACGTCGACGAAAAATAGGAGTAAATGATGGATCTTAAAACTATGACTTATATGGTTGTAGGAGCGACATTTGCTCTCTACATCTTTATCGCCATCAAGGCGAGAGCTGCTAACACCCGTGAGTTTTATGTAGCCAACAAAGGAATCCACCCTGTCTTAAACGGTATGGCAACCGGCGCTGACTGGATGAGTGCGGCCTCTTTTATTTCCATGGCTGGCCTTATCGCATTCAAGGGCTATGACGCCTCTGTCTATCTCATGGGTTGGACTGGTGGTTACTGTCTGCTAGCCATGCTGCTGGCCCCTTACCTGCGTAAGCATGGTAAATTCACCGTACCAGCCTTTATTGGTGATCGCTATTACTCCAATACCGCCCGTCTGGTAGCAGTTTTCTGCCTCATCGTGGCCTCTCTGACCTATGTTATTGGCCAGATGAAGGGTATTGGCGTGGCATTCTCCCGTTTTTTGGAGGTTCCCTTTGCCACTGGCCTGGTGGCTGGTATGTGCATCGTCTTTATTTACGCCGTTCTTGGCGGGATGAAGGGCGTTACCTATACCCAGATCGCTCAATACGTTGTCCTGATCTTTGCCTATACCGTGCCTGCCGTGTTTATCTCCCTGCAGCTCACCGGTAATCCTATTCCTCAGTTGGGCTTGGGTTCTGATATGATCGGCACCTCAACATCCCTGCTGGATAAGCTGGATGGGACGCTGCTGGATCTAGGCTTTAAGGAGTACACCATACAGAAAGGCTCCACCACTAACATGGTGCTGCTCACCCTGTCCCTGATGATCGGTACTGCTGGCCTGCCCCATGTTATCACCCGTTTTTTCACCGTACCCTCAGTAAAGGATGCTCGTTCTTCTGCTGGCTGGGCTCTGGTATTCATTGCGCTGCTTTACACCACTGCTCCTGCTGTTGGTGCCATGGCACGCTTGAACCTGATGGAAACTATTAATCCTGCTCCTGGTGTTAATCTGGAATATAGCGAACGCCCACAATGGTTCAAAAACTGGGAGAAGACTGGTCTTCTCAAGTTCGAGGACAAGAATGGCGACGGCAAGATCCAGTATGTAGCGGACAAAGAGCTCAACGAGATGGTGAAGGTTGACCGTGACATCATGGTTCTCGCCAATCCTGAGATTGCCAAGCTTCCTAACTGGGTTATTGCCCTGGTAGCTGCGGGTGGTATTGCAGCGGCACTGTCAACTGCTGCTGGACTGCTGCTGGCTATCTCTTCTGCCATCTCCCATGATGTGTTGAAGTCTACCTTTGCCCCTGACATGAGTGATAAGCAAGAGCTCATGGCTGGTCGTATTGCCATGGCATGTGCCATCTGCGTGGCAGGTTATCTTGGCCTGAATCCTCCAGGATTTGCGGCCCAGGTTGTGGCCTTGGCCTTTGGTCTGGCCGCCTCATCAATCTTTCCGGCCCTGATGATGGGTATCTTTTCCAAGAGGATTAATAAGGCAGGTGCAATTGCGGGTATGCTCACCGGTATTGGTACCACCCTGGTTTACATCTTCATGTACAAAGGCTGGTTCTTTATTAAGTCCACTGCCATGCTGCCTGATAATGTTGATGGCTGGATCCTGGGTATTTCTCCTGGTTCCTTTGGTGCTGTAGGTGCCCTGTTCAACTTTATCATGGCCTTTGTGGTAGCCGGCATGACCGAGGAAACCCCTGACCACATTAAAGATATGGTTGACAACATCCGTATCCCCGCTGGATCAGGTGATGCAGTAGATCACTAGAAAAAATCAAACAGCACCTCATCTTTGGTCATTTAGCTCTTCTCACATGGCATCATCATGCTGCAAAGAGCTAAATGACCAAACTTAAGGCACTGTTCATTTTTTTCTCTTGGTAGATA
>JAOZSN010000046.1 GCA_029939635.1 Deltaproteobacteria bacterium | reverse complement strand
GTTTTTTTCGGCTAGGACACCACTTTCCTTGTGTTCCTAAGTTCACTACAAAAAAACCACGATCACGCGGCAATGCCGCGTGATCGTGGTTTGAGCTTGAGCGAATTTAGGGAAGCAAGCCATGTGGTGTCGCGGAACGGAGAGAACCATCCCTCCCTCCGGCGATTTGGCACGGACAGGTGACAAATTCATAGACAATCACTTCTTTTACGCACATTTTCTACAACTATAGTATTAAATATCATGCCCACTCCAGACACCCTCCTCTCCACCCTGCACACCACCTTTGGCTTCAAAAAATTTCGCCCCAACCAACAGGAAATTATTGAAGCTATCCTGGCAGGTCGAGATACCTTTGCCGTTATGCCCACCGGTGGCGGCAAGTCGTTATGCTACCAAATTCCAGCCCTGCTAAAATCTGCCACCTGCCTGGTGATCAGCCCCCTTATTTCCTTAATGAAGGATCAGGTGGATGCTGCCCGGGCCGTGGGAATCAAGGCATCCTACCTTAATTCCTCCTTACCGCCTCAGGAACGTAGTGAGGTTCTCAGACAATTTAAAGAAGGCTCCTTAGACCTGCTCTACCTGGCCCCAGAACGTATGGCCACCATGCAATCAATACTAAGCCAGGCCCCAGTCTCCTTTGTGGCAGTGGATGAGGCCCACTGTGTCTCTGAATGGGGCCATGACTTCCGTCCTGACTATCTCAATCTATCCCAGCTCAAAACCTGGTTGCCAGACTGCCCAGTGGCCGCCTTCACTGCTACAGCCACCAGCCAGGTGCAAACAGACATTATTACCCGTTTGCAATTACACCAGCCCTTTACTGTTCGAGCCTCTTTTAACCGTCCCAACCTCTTTTATCAGGTGCAGCGCCGTGAGGGTGCCTTAGGCCAGATTGAACGCGCCATTCGCGCTCAAGGCAGTGAACCAGGCATTGTTTATCGCCTCAGCCGGGCTGATGTGGAAAAAACGGCCAGCTATCTCCAAAAAGCAGGCATCCAAGCCCGCCCCTATCATGCCGGTCTTGCCCCAGACGTACGAGCCAAAAACCAGGAAGCCTTCAACCGTGACCAGACCCAGGTCATTGTCGCCACAGTGGCCTTTGGCATGGGTATTGACAAATCTAATGTACGCTTTGTTATCCATGGTGATTTGCCCAAGAATTTAGAGGGCTATTACCAGGAAACTGGGCGGGCTGGTCGTGATGGCGAACCAGCCCATTGCCTGCTCCTCTATAACCGTGGCGACATGATGCGCCTGGGCAATTTCATCGACCAGATGGAAAGTGAAAAAGAACAACGTATTGGCTGGCAGAAACTTAAACAGATCACCGCCTTTGCTGAAACTGCGGTATGCCGACGTCGCCAGCTGCTGGCCTATTTTGAGGAAGATTTCAAAGAAGATAACTGTGGGGCCTGTGATGTCTGCCGTCAAGGCGTAGAACAGGTGGATGCCACCACCGAGGCGCAGATGCTGATGAGTGCCATCTTCCGCACGGGTCAACGTTTTGGTGCCGCCCATGTCATTGATATTGTTTGTGGTGCCAAGACCAAGAAGATCATGCAGTTCAACCATGACCAGATTAAGACCTATGGCGTAGGCAGTAAGCGCCCCAAACCATATTGGCGCAGGCTGTGTGATAGTATGCAGAGCCATGGCCTGCTTACAGCCGGTGGTGATCGTTTTCCCACCTTGACTATAACTGCCAAGGGCCAAGATGTTCTCTATGGCCGTGCTCCCTTCAGCTTCCAACAATTACAAGGTGAGGCAGCCACAGCAGCAGCACCAGACCGTACTGCCAGCAACCATAACCCTGACCTCTTTGAA
The DNA here is from genome assembly GCA_029939635.1 of Deltaproteobacteria bacterium. Classification (GTDB taxonomy): domain Bacteria; phylum Desulfobacterota; class Desulfobulbia; order Desulfobulbales; family SURF-16; genus JAOZSN01. Next base: position 17,004 of record JAOZSN010000046.1, on the reverse strand, counting down.
AAATTACGCGGGGTACGGAAACAATTGGCCGACCGCGATGACGTACCACCTTTTGTCGTCTTTTCTGACCGCTCACTGCGTGAGATGAGCAGCTTCTTCCCGGCCACCCCAGGTGAGTTCCTTGCCATCCATGGGGTGGGTCAGCAAAAGCTGGAAAGATATGGTGCTGATTTCCTCAGCGCCATCACCGATTTTAACGCCACGAACCCTGAACTTGACCGCCCAGAACCATTGCCAGAGGTGGCCCCCGCCCCACCAACAGCCGCCATAGTCACCGATACCTTGGCAGAGACCATGGCACTAGCCAAGCAGGGTCTTAACTTAGCTCAAATTGCCAATAAACGAGAATTAGCCACCAGCACCATTGCCAGTCATTTAGAGAAATTATTCACCATGGCTGAGCTTGAGGATATCTCCACCCTGCTGCCAGCCGATGTCATTAGCAAACTCAGCGCAGAATTTAAAAACCATGGTGACGGTATGCTAAAACCAGTGGTGGAGGCCATGGATGGGGTGGCAGGATACGAAGAAGCACGGCTGGTGCGTGGTTTTTTGAATGGCCAGAGGGAAAGGGAAAAATAACTTCATCCCCCTTCCATTTTCTGCTCTCTAGACGATTTCCCAGATAACCTCCTGGCTACGCTGCCCTTTCCAGCCTTTCGGCTATCCATACCTTTACCAAGGCCTGACGGCTGATGCCAAGACGTTTGGCCTCTTTATCAAGGGCCTGGATGACCCAGGAGGGAAAATCAACATTGACCCGCCTGATCTCAAGATTTGGCCTTTTTGCCTTGTCCAGATCCAAATAATCAAGCACATCTTCACCTTGCTCAAATTTTTGGTCAAATTCTTTAGCTTTCATAGAGTGCTACCTCCTTTTTTGTTGCCCGACGAACAGAAATGATACGCAACGAATCATCACGATAGGTAATAATTGCCGACCAATGTTTCTCACCAATCATTCCAATTACCAAACAACGACCTTCATCATCAACAGTCTTGGCTGGAATCTCCAGTAGGTTGTCATCGTCCCATAAAATCTGCGCTTCAACAAAATCAATACCCCCGTTCCATCTTGGTCTTGGAACTTTTACGCTGATCATATTCAAATTTCATATCAAAAATATACCAATTTAATACCTTTTGTCAATGCAACTTAAACACTAATGTGGCTCTTAAGAACCACTAACCCAAAAAAAAGACCGGACTCTCCTTAACGGAGAATCCGGTCTTTTCATTTCTAGATACTGCTAAACGCTAAACGTTACGAAAAGTAACTATCGACTAGAAATAGGCCTCAAGGGTCAGATATACCTGCTGCATCTTATCGATTGGAGCATAGAACTGAGCCATCATTGGATCGTTTTTGATGTCATCGATCTTATTGGGGGTACCGAGCCACATACCTGAGTAGGTGTACTCGTAGTCATAGTACTGGTAACCGAGACGCATGAAGGCCTTACCAAACTTGGAGATAGCCTCGCCACTGGGCAGATCATAGATTAGATATGCCTCGTAGACGGAACCACGGGTCTGCAGCTTGGAGCTGTACATATCATCATGACCAGGGGTAAAGGCCAACCAGTTCTCAGAACCCCAGTTGTACTCAAGACCAAGCTTCAGGCCAAGATCATCCAGGTCATAGCGACCACCGATATAGACGCCGTAGCCATCCTTAGTTTCCGGCGCTGCCCAATTGTCGGCTAACAAACTAACACCCAACTCATCAACACCCTTGGCATCGGAACGACTCCAACCCAGGGTACCGAAATAATTAATGCCGCCAATCTCGTCCATATAAACAGCAGAGGTGTGGTAAACATTACCCATATTCTTACGATCAAGATAGGTATTCGCAGGGGCTGAAGAAGCATATTGTCCAGCAATCTGCGCATCAGTCATACCTGTTGCAGCAAAATCATTCTGGGCAGCTGCTGTCTGACCAGCCTCATAACTAGCCTTTTGAGCCATTTCAAAGGGATTGGGGAAATAGGTATCGCCTGGGACGTTAAAGAGGTTCAAGGCGGCAAAGGACTGCAGGTTAATAAAACGAGCACCACTCTTCATAACATCCCAGCTAAAACCGGCAAAATCCACATCATTCATGCCAGTATCGGTCTGAGAAGGACCAGACTCAAAGCCACGGCCATAGCAGATGCGGAAACGACCGGAGCCATCCATATCCATGGGTAGAGAATACGCATACCCCATAGAGGCACCATCAAAGGGATAGTCCATGTAATTAACAGGAGTGGCCATACGCTTATCAGCACCCATACGGAGCTGGGCAGGAGGGCCATCAGTGGTGGGACGACGACCAACGGAAAACCACATGGGCAGGCCAGCGATGTTATTCCAGTTCATGAAGGCACGGTCAATGGCAAGTTTGTTATCACTGGGTTGACGACTAGCAGTACCATCAAAGGAGCGACCGTTGAGGTAATAGGGGCTATTGGTATCATGGACACCATCCTCATTGGTTTCGGACATATTTTCAGGCATATCCTGCATACCCCAGATCTTATAGCCGACCAGACGAACCTTGACCTCGATATTCTCGGTGGCCTTGGCCCGCATGTTGAGACGCAGACGGGTGGAGTACATAGAATCGTTCTCGTATTTGGTAGCCAGAGTCGCAGTATAGCCCATATTATCAAAGATGGCTTTCCGAGAGGAGGCAGGCAAACCCTTCATAAAACCAATGAGATTTTCATAGGAACTCATCGCATTTGAAAGGGTAGACGTAGGTGCTCCAGCACCAGCCATAGCAGTCATCATGGCACCTACAGCAGGATCAGTGAACATAAAATATACTGCACTAGCCTGGGCAGAGGTAAAGCTACCATTACCACCACCAGTAGTTGGCCCCCAAGCAGCAATAAAGGCAGCCTCAGAACCCATTGATGGGCCCATAGCAGCCAACACTTCAGCAATTGTATCAGTTGCTGCATTATTTGCCATAGCGTTGAATGTAGGGTAGGCATCAACAAATACTTGCGCTCCCGTGGCAAGATCCGTGGCTTTATAATATTTAGCAGTATCAGCGGTGTGGGCAAAATCAGCGCGGTTACGGATATCACCGGAAAACTGAATACGGGCGGCCAGATCCCAGGCCTCTCCTTGCTCTTCCAGCTGGGTCTCCAGCTCTTCTACACGATCTTCCAGGTCACCGGCGATAGCGGCCAGTGGCATAACCAGGCAGCTGGCCAGGGCCAGTACGGATAACTTCTTAATCATCTTCTCTTCCTCCAAAAAACAGATGACATATCGGGCAAACCCGCTAGCAGGGTCTGCTCCCCCAAAACGAAACAGCAGTTACTAGTTACTAGTTGCTAGTTGCTAGTTTGTGGAAGCTATCTTTAATTAGACAACAGTCATAAACTGACAACTGGCTACTTGCTACTTGCAACTATTCTTCCGTCGCCGGATAATCTCCGGCAGATTCTTAACTCCACGTGAAATTAAGAACAAAATTTAATACTAAACTTACGAAAATACAATAATTTGAATTACCCGACCCCTGCGTCTTTGTCAAAAGATATTCAACTAAAACAGTGTATTTTTTGCACAAATCGTCATAATAAAAAAACCTTTGCAGCAATGCACCCATTGCGGTTATAGTGCGTGATTTTGCATTGAGATATTAAGGGTAAACTTTCCCTCTTTTACGGAAAAATATTTTTGAAGCCGGAAACGTTTTCGTTTTACAGGAATTGCGTACATATATTCTGCCCCAAACCCAGACCTTTTTTATGAAACAAAGAGACATCGTTGACTACTGGGTATCTGAGGCAGATGAATCTTTTCATGTGGCAACACATCTTTTTGAAAAAAAAGACTATTCCTACGCTCTTTTCTTTGGCCATCTTGCGGTTGAAAAAATCATAAAGGCAATACTGGCGAAAAACAGCACAGAACAGGTGCCTCGATCTCACAATTTATTACGTCTGGTTCAATCTGCACATATAGAAATAACAGAGAAGCAACAACATGCTCTCATACGAATTACTGCATTTAATCTCGAATCAAGATACCCTGACTATAAAAAAGAATTCCGCAAGAAATGTACTGCCCAATTCACTACAACTGAGTTACAAAAAATCAAAGAGATTTTTACATGGCTAAAATTGAAGCTATAGCTTACAAGAATGCCCAATCATTCCTCAACAAGCTTCGACATGCCGGGTTGCATATTTCCCAGGCATACATTTTCGGATCTTTTGCCAGGGGGAAAGAGGACAAATGGAGCGACATAGACATTGCCATTGTTTCTCCACAAATAAGCAATGACCGTTTTGAAGAGCGGGTACGGTTAACTGAAATAGCGCAATCTATTGATGATAGACTTGAACCCTTGCCATTCAATACTGAGACCTTTAACGAAAATGACCCTTTTGTCCAAATAATTAAGAAAGAAGGCGTCCCTGTCAGCTGACACCTGCCCCCGAAAACCTATAATTTCGGAATTTAACACCTAACATCTAATGTAATATGCAATGCCAAACCTGAGCAATGGAGGTTATAATGAATCAAGATACCACTTCTATATTCAATCTCAGCCCACCAGAAAAATTACAATTGGTCGAGGACTTATGGGATGACCTTGCTGGCACCCCAGAGGAAGTTCCGGTGCATGAATGGCAAAAAAAAGAGTTATCGCGTCGCAAAGCAAATCTAATGAGTTTGCCTGCCTCTGGACTGGCTTGGAGCGAGGTCAAAAACAACATTCGACGGCGTCATGGTCGATAATCTCATAATAGCACCAGAGGCCCAGCAAGATATTGAAGAGGCTTACGACTGGTATGAACTTCGCAGACCAGGACTAGGTGAAGACTTTTTAGGCTGTGTTGATGCCGGTATTAATAAAATTTGTCGTATTCCAGAACTACACCCCCATAATTTTTGAAAAATATCGTCGGGCGTTGATACGACGCTTTCCTTACGCTATATTTTATGAATATCTTGCTGATACTATTTATATTTATAGCATTTTTCATACAGCCCAAAATCCTGACAAATGGCGCCAAAGACTAACATAGGCAACTTTTCTGCCCCCTAAAAGCTATAACTTATGTACTTCCAAGACATTATCTTTCAACTAAACCAATACTGGGCTGAACAGGGCTGCGTTATCATGCAACCCTATGATATGGAGGTGGGTGCAGGTACCTTTCACCCTGCTACCCTATTGCATGCCCTTGGCCCCAAACCGTGGAAAGCGGCCTATGTCCAACCCTCCCGCCGCCCCACCGATGGCCGTTATGGCGAAAACCCCAATCGCCTACAACATTATTACCAGTACCAGGTAGTGATGAAGCCCTCGCCAGCTGACCCGCAACAGCTCTACTTGGCCAGTCTGCAGCGCTTTAATTTGGATCTATTAGAACATGACATCCGCTTTGTTGAGGATGACTGGGAATCCCCCACCTTAGGTGCCAGTGGTCTGGGCTGGGAGGTATGGCTGGACGGTATGGAGATCACCCAGTTTACCTATTTCCAGATGGCAGGCAGCCAGGAATTATCCCCAGTTACGGTGGAAATCACCTATGGCCTGGAACGTATTGCCATGTATCTGCAAGGGGTTGATTCAGTCTATGATATAGCCTGGAACAAAGAAGTAAAGTATGGCGATATCTTCCTGCAGGCTGAGAAAGAATTTTCCGCCTTCAACTTTGAACATGCCAATGTGGAGTTTTTAACAAACCACTTTGATAACTGCGAGACAGAGGCATTAAAGCTGTGTGAGGTCAATCTACCCAGGCCAGCCTATGACTACTGCCTGAAATGCTCCCACACCTTCAATCTCCTCGATGCCAGAAAGGCAATCTCAGTTTCAGAACGTACACGTTACATAGGCCGTATTCGTAATATTGCCAGAAAAGTGGCGGAACTGGTTAACAACGAACCGCAGAATATCGAACAAGAAATATCGAATGTCGAAGGAAAAAACAGAATTTGACAAAAACTTCGTAATTCGATATTTCTTGTTCGATATTCGTTATTCGTAGTAATAATATGGCGGAAGTGCATGGGAATCGAACCCACCTACCAGGCCATTAACCCAGTACACCGGATTTGAAGTCCGGGAGGGCCACCAGAGCCCTTTCCACTTCCGTAATGGAAAAACGATTATAACCGCAAAGGCGCGAAGAGCGCAAAGCTTTAAAGAAAAAAATATGGATTGTGAAAGCCTCAATAAACTGATTCGTAACTGGTATATCCAGGTGCAAGAAGAGACACTGGCTCCGGCCCGCATGGTAGAATTCATGTCCAACCATGTTCTCCACTGTGACACCTGCCTGATGGATGCCAATGTCCGCGCTGAGATTAAAAAGATCACAGCCATTGTCCTGCCTCCCTCCAAGATGACAAAACCGGCCAAGTCCAATAAGCCCACGGTCATCCCTCCTGGCTACCCACCTCCACCCGAGCCTATGGAACCAGCGGAGACAGTAGTTGCTGCCCCCGAAGGTGAGAAAAAAGAGGACGCACCTGCGGAAGAATTGGCAAAGCTGGAAAAGGATGGCTCGCCTGAAGAAGTAGCAGAAAAAAATCTGGAAGATACGAAAACGGAAAATGCTACGGAAGATGCTGCCGATAGTGTCGAAGTTAAGGCTGGCAGTACAGATGCAGATCTGGAGTAAATAAAAACAACGCCCCGCAGAATTTCGATATTCGTTATTCTGCGGTTCGTTGTAATTACATCGGCAAGATATGCACCTCTTCACTCACTGGGTGCTTGCCTTTGACAAAGAGACCTTTACGGCCATCTATCGAGATCCAGTCGCCAAAACGGATGACATGTTCACCGATCTCACATTTTTCCTTCCATTCATAGACACGTAGGTTAAGGCAACCCACCACGCAGGTTTTTTCCAGCCGCAGGGTAATCACCGAGGCGTGGGACGTTTGCCCACCGCGGGCGGTAAGTATGCCGTCTGCCCTGGATATTTCGCGGATATCCTCTGGTACGGTATCCTGCCTGATCAAAATAAGGGGCGCATCGGGGTCTGCCTCACGTAACTGCCTGATATTCTCCTCGGTAAAAACAGCCCGGCCAGACATGGCCGAGCCACTGACCCCAATACCCTTGCCGAGAATATTAGCAGCAAAGGATGGCCCACCCACAAAGACAGAGAATTGATCCCGCTTCTTGATGGTAATCATGTCCCGCGTCTGCAGAATATAGAGATCCTCTTTTTTGGGCCCCTCAAAGGTGAATTCAATCTCCTGGGGGTTCCAACCCTTTTCATAAACCAGGTTGCGGGATATGGCCAGCAACTCGTTATACACCTCTGGGGCCATGGTCTCCAACGACTCTGTTGTTGAGCGGCCATCAATCTCCCCCTGCTCCTCTGAAATTGGATAGGTGGTCACCAGGCCACTAACAATATCCTCGCCCTGATCGCCGTAGGAATAATCACCCCATAATGCCACCCGCCGCACTTGGCGGTATGGGTGGGCAGTAAAAACAACACCGCTGCCAGACTGACGACTCTTATTGCCGTAGACCATAGTCTGGACAATGACCGCTGTACCCCATGCGTCAGAAACACCCATTAAATTACGATACTCTCGTGTTTTAGGGGTATCCCATGAATTCAGAACCATCTCAATGGCAGCAGTAAGTTGCAGCCATGGATCATCAGGAATACCAATCCCTAAGGCCCGAATCTTCTGCTGGTAGGCCAGGGCCAACTCTCGCATCTGAGCGGCTGTAAACTGTGCTTTTTTAGAAATGCTATGGCGCTTCTTGGCCTCGTTCATAATGGCCTGAAATACGTCACGTTCCACCTCACAGGTCATGGCCCATGACTGTAAAAAACGCCGATAATTATCCCAGGCAAGATATTCCATGCCAGGCTGACCGGCAAACTCCTCACATATCTCCTCATTAAGGCCAACATTATGGATGGTAGCCATCATTCCAGGCATGGAAATAGAGGCGCCGCTCCGCACCGAGACCAGCAGAGGGCTGGCCATATCGCCATAGGTGCGCCCGGTCTGCGTCTCCATGGCGCTGAGGGAATCACGAATACGATTCATGAAATCTTCCCGGGCTCGATTAAAGGACTTTATGACTGGCCAACAGCGAAAGGCCTCGGTGGTGATGACAAAACCAGGCGGAACCGGCTTATCATCGCCAGCCAGCAGGGAGAGGTTATAACCCTTATTGCCCAGTAAAACTAAGTTGCCAGCGGTAGCCGTCTTGCTGCCCAGCACATGCATAATCTTGTCGGTATTATAGGTCATCAACAGGTCAAGCTGCTGCTCGTCTAAAATCTCACGCTGCCGCTCCATGGTATGGTAGATGGTGGCAATAAAATTATCCAGATGCTGCAGGCCAAAGGTGGTGGCGATAAGATCACGCATAAAGGCCTCGGAGAGCTGATGAATATTGGTTGTCATCACCTCGTCCGAATCTGGCGCCTCCCACATGGTGCGATATTTAGCCAGCAAATTTACCCCTCCAATCTTAGGAATAATTATGGAGAGATTATTTTGATGAATATTGGTGTAATAGGCATAAATAACATCCTTCACACCCTCGGAAAGACCCCGGAAAATATCAAGATACTGGGTATAGGAAAAACGCTTTAATCCCAAGGAGTTAGACAGTAACGACACATAGGTCTCCAGCTTGCGACTGGTAATACCGTCGATCCGCAGGGCGCGCAAATAAAAACGCAGGCAGTTGACCACCCGCATGAAGGTAGCCTGGGTGACAAAGGTGGTCTGCACCAACTTTGGCAGGCGCTCTAAGTAGACATTGGCCAGGTTTTCCAGGCGAAAGGTGAGGCTTAAGGCATCAAATTTTTTCTCCCGATAACGACCGTATACCGAAGGGATATCAACGGCAATATGGCGCTTATAGAAAATATCCTCGCGCGCCTCAAACTCCTCATCGCTGAGGATAATTTTTTTCAGTATCTCAAGATGGCTGAGCAGTGAACTTAAGCACTGGAAGGTGTCACAGAGGGCCAAATCCTCCAACAAAGGCTGCAATTCAGGGAAAGATGAGTTTACTGCCTCCTGCAACTGGTGTCTGATCTCCTGGACACCGAGATTATACTTCTGGTCCAACAGCTTATACATCTCTACCAGGAGCCGAAAGCGGTTGCGTTCATGGGCAGGGATATCGGTCTGCAGATCAAGAAAATTACTGAGCTTACTGGATTCCACCGAGAGCAGATCACCTACATCATCCACCCAGGACAGGGCTATGATGCGTTTGGTAAGCAGATGCTGATGTTCCACAAAGGGGCCAGACTCGGCTACCTCTTCCAAGACCTCTCCTGGCAAATAATCTGCTAGTACTTGCTTATCCAAGCTATACCAAAAGGTGATGATGGCCTGGATGAAATCAACGATGAGATTGGAGCTTTCCACATGGCTCTGCTTACGCAGAAAGTGAATGAGCTTGTCCTTACGGACATGGGTCTCATCAAGCTCGGTGGAGACATCACGCAGCTTACCTTCTGCCCCGATATCATTAAAGAAAACAGGCATAAGTTTGGTGAATTGTTTCACCAGATTATAGACCGGTTCCACGGGGTGGTTGAGCAACTTGGTGATATCACGCTGAAAGAGATCCGTATCCTTAACGCAGGTACCAGAGAGGTTAATGTTGATGATCAGGGCGGAAAAAAGAGTGGCGCACCACTTGGGTTCCTGCATGATCAGGTTGAGCCAGGCCCGAATATTGGTAAGATGAGCCGGGTTGGTGATGGGCTGCCATTCATCATCCACTCCTGCCACATTGGCATACTGAAAACCAAAACGTACCGCCTGCCACAAAAAAGCCTCCACCAGACGACTAGAACCACGGGCAAAGGCCTCGGAACCAAGAATCTGAATACATTGCAACGCCGTATGAGGATAGCGTTGCACGTTTTCTTTGAGCAGGGTCATGGTGGTGAGGAGAAATGACTCGATCTCCTCAAAGGGCTGCTGACGAATGAGCGTGACCAGGTTGCGGTTGATCTCGCGCAGGGTCTCCTCATGGATGAGATAGAGCCCCGATGTCTTCATGATACGGAAGAGGAAGATCAGCTTACGATTCTCGGCGTAGCGATCATCGATTCCCTCATCTTCCGATTCCGACCCCTGGCTGCTCACCAACTTGTCTGGAATCTCGCGGTAAAGGCGAACAATATCCATATGGGACGGCAAATCAAGCATGGCAGACAGGGTAGTACTCCCACCATCTGCGGGCAGCTGCGCCAGGGTATCAAGATGATCTTGCAGCTTGCTATGGGAAATAGCGGCAAAACGGCTGCCTGCCTGCCAGTCCTGACACATGGCTCCGCACTCCTGCTCAAACCAGGGCAGGGGGTCTTCCTCTCCCAGCCAATACTGATAGTTAAGGGTAAGAATGCGCCTGAACAGGGCAATGGTGGAGGCGAGATCAAAGTCAGTACGCTCCTCAGCCATGCTCAACAGGCCTATTGCCATCTTCTTCATGGGATGATGGCCCTGCACCATGAGCAAGACCTCGTCCTCACTCAACTCCTGCAACTGACCAAAAAACTGATCCAGATCATCTTGGTAGAGGAGAAGATTATCGCGGCCCATGGCCAAAAAGCGTTCCACATAGGCCAGCAAGGATTCCATGGCCAGTCCACGCAACTGTTCATTACGCCCAGCCTCCTGCAAGGCCTGCAAAAAGAGGCTGGTAAAAAGGGTAAAGACCTGCGGTCCTTCTTCCTTACGGCAATATATCTGGCTATTTTTTAAGACAAAGGCCCGCAGCTTAGGCAACAGCAGGTTCCAATTTCGATAGGGATGACTGATCTCATAGAGCAGATCATGGATGGTGGCATGAATACCACGATAGTCCTGCACTAAATCACTAAGCAGCATAAAGGCTGGATCAATGGTGACTTCGGTGACAGCAGTTTCCTGAAGATTGGCTTGGAGGGCGGAGGATGATTTTTCAGTAAGTGGCATAGTATGAACAACGAACCGCAGAATATCGAACAAGAAATATCGAATGATGAAGGATGGTACTTATCTTAATTTAGATAACACCCTTCCTTCGACATTCGACATTCTGCGGTTCAATATTCGTTATTCGCTTTTTAAAGAGTTTTTTGTTCTTCCATCAAACGAATCAAATCCAACACCCGATTTGAATAGCCCCACTCATTATCATACCAGGAGAGGACCTTGACCATATTACCGATTACCTTGGTGGAACCGGCATCTACTATTGAAGAATGGGGATTGCCCTGATAGTCGATGGAGACCAGGGGTTCATCTGAGTAGCCAAGATAGCGGTTGGCTGCCTCTTGCAGGGCCTGATTTACCTCAGAGATGGATGTTTCTTTTTCCACCTCCATAACGGCATCCACTAAGGAGACGTTGGGGGTGGGGACTCGTACGGCTAGGCCGTCAAACTTACCTTTGAGTTCAGGGATAACCAGAGAAACAGCGGCGGCAGCACCGGTCTTGGTGGGGATCATGGACACGGCAGCAGCCCTGGCCCGACGCAGATCGCCATGGGGGAAATCAAGGAGGCTCTGGTCATTGGTGTAAGCATGGACAGTGGTCATCAGCCCCTTTTTGATACCGAAACGATCAAGAATAACCTTGGCAAAGGGAGCCAGACAGTTGGTGGTACATGAGGCATTGGAAACGATATGGTCGGTACTGGGATCATACTCATGGTCATTAACGCCCATGACAATGGTGCGCAGATTACCCTTGGCCGGGGCCGAGATCACTACCTTTTTGGCACCTGCCTCCAGATGGGCCGAGGCCTTTTCAGCGGTGCAGAAAAAACCAGTGGACTCCACCACGTAATCAGCACCCATGTCACCCCAGGGGATATCAGCCGGGTTACGATGGTTAAAAATAGAAATCTCCTTACCATCGACGACCAAACCTTTATCGGTCGCACTAACATCCGTATCAAAGACACCCATCACCGAGTCATATTTAAGTAAATGAGCCGTGGTCTTATTGTCGGTAAGATCATTAATTGCCATTATCTCAATATCCGCAAACTCAGGATACTTAGCAATAGCCCGAAAGATGTTTCTGCCAATCCGTCCAAAACCATTAATGCCGATTCGTATTGCCATGTCACTGCTCCTTTTTGTGAAAGAATGAAAGAGAAAAAGAGAAGTAAAGAAATAAAGAATGGATGAAAAATTCGTAATAAAGGGCGTCTTCTTCTCTATTTCTTTATTTCTTTGTTTCTTTGTTTCTCATACTCTTATCCCTCAGCATACCGCGGACTATATGGCTGCGCCGCCTGGCCTCTTCCTGGTCAGGATTCAACGCCAAGGCCTGATCAAAGGCAGCCAGGGACTGCTCCAACCAGTGGCCATTAAAATAACTTTTGCCAGCGTAGAGATAGGCCATATCCGGTGCTTGGGGGAAAAGGTTGCTCAAGAGATCAACAAGATCCTTCTGCCATAATGTCACAGGTAGCTGAGGATTCTCAAGTAATAAACGCAGAAGAAGTGGATTTCCTGCCTCAACCAGCAAGACATCATAAAGAAAGACATCGGCCTGATCCAACAAATCAGCCAGCAAAGCCTCCTGCTGGGTCACTTCTGTTGCCAGGCCTTGCGCTAAAACACCATCATCTACCGATAGACCAGACATCTGCATACAGGCCACTAATTTTTCCAGCTGCAGAGTAATGAGAGTACAGGTAGTGGCAAACCCAGGCCCCGCTTGTTGGGGCCAGATATACGTACAGGACTGGGCAAGGTTCAGCCCCAGCAAAGTTTGCAGGATTACTCTCTTTTCCTCAGCTGTGCCCTCTAATGAGCGGCAACGTTGCTGGAGTTGGTCATAGTTGTTGACCAGTTCACGTAGGAGAAAATCACGGCGACCAGCCGCCCATACATTGCCAGCCCGCGCCTGGCTATCATCGAAAATTATTTTTTGCATAACGCCAGCGCCTCCTGATACAGGTCAAGATAGCGCTGCATAACCTTATCCCAGCTGTACTTATCAGCGATAAGTTGCACGGCCTGTTGCTGCATGACCACAATCTGCTCTGGATGCGTACGAAATAGCGTTAACGCCCTGCTAATGGCCCGCTGCAGGGCCAGGGAGCTATGGGTCTTGTAGGCAAAACCGGTCTTATTACCCACCACCTTTACCAGGCCACCGACATGATGGACAATGGGCAGGTTACCGTAGAGCTGGGCCATAAAATCGGTGAGACCACACGGCTCATACTGGGAAGGGATTATAAAAAAATCACCAGCTGCGTATATCTGGCTGGCCAACTGCTGATCATAACCCTCCAACAGGCAGATGCGACCAGCATAGTCGAGATCCGTGGCCAAATTTTTCAAGCCCAGTGAAATATCAGCCTGACCACTACCCAGAATAACTATCTGGAAATCATCATCATTGGCCAGCAGGACATGGAGGGCCTTTACCAGGACATCTACCCCCTTCTGGGCTGAAAAACGACCAATGAAGGTAAGCAGGGGCTGTTCCGGGGCTGAGCGCAGGGTACCGAAACGCTGCACCGTCTTATTATGCTTGGCCACAAGCTCATAGAGATGAGCACGACATTTTTTCTTTCCAGCCAGATCACCCTCAGCAACAGAGTAGGGTGCGGCAATATGCAGGGCAGTGGGCTGGGTGGTATCAAAACTGGCAGGATCAATACCATTGGTAATGCCGTGCATCTTGACGCCACGGCTCATGAGGAAATGACCCAACCAGCCGGTGAGTTCGTCGGCATCCGTGGCTCGCAACTCATGGGCATAATTTTCGCTCACTGTATTTAATACGGCATGACCAGCAGCGGCGATGAACGGGTCAAACTTACCATCCAGCAGGTTTTTATTGATAAAGGCCTGGGGCAGGCCGGTGATAGAGCGGGCAAAGGCCAGGTCTGCCACCTCTTGATGATAGCCTGTACCGGCATTATGAACCGTGACCACAAAGCCTGTCTTTCTAAAAAAATGACGAAAACCGTCTCTTTCCTGGGCCATGGCTGGCACGAGGGCGGTATGACCATCATGGCAATGAATGATGTCAGGCCGCTCATTACGATGAATCATTGTGCACAACGCAGCCTTTTGCAAGAGGACATTCATGGCAAAATAATCATCATGGCCATGACCACTGCCATGGGTCGGATCAAGGGCCTCCTCCTCAGGCGTGTAGGCATACACCCCCTTCTTCTCCTGAAAACGAGCCGCGTCAGCCAGATGAATGGTAAGCTGGCCACCCTTGGCCAGGCGCACTGTTCTAGTCCAAATACGCACCTCTTCCTGGCGTTCCTGCAGGGCATAATTCATGGTCACCGGCAGGGTGGTACCGGCCCTGAAACCAAGGAGTTTGGGATCCATAAAGCCATAGCATGGCAGGATGACCGAGACCTTGGCCTGGCCCGCTAAGGCCTCAGCCAGCTGGCGACAAACATCCTTGACGCCACCAGCCCCAGCCAGACCGTCATATTCACGGGTGATAAACCAGATTTTTTTGATTTTCATAGATTTTCCAAGAAGACCGAAGTCAGCAGACAGGAGTCAGACAAACTCCACCATGGCCATGTTACTTTAGTCCTCAGCCTCCTGACCCTCATCCTCATCAAAAAAAGCGTCCTCATCCAATCCCCAACGCCCGAAGCCATGTTCCACCACATCCTGGCGCAGGAGATGATCCACCAGGGTCAAACACATCATGGCCTCACAAACCGGGATGATACGTGGGATGGCAGCGATATCGTGGCGCCCACCAATCTTGATCTCCACCTCTTCATTCTCCAGATTCACTGTCTTCTGTGGCTTGGCAATGGAGGGGATTGGTTTCACTGCCACCCGGCAGATAACCGGATCACCGTTGGAGATGCCAGCCAGGATACCACCACTATTATTTGAGGCAAAACCATCGGCAGTGATGGGATCGTTGTTTTCCGAGCCACGCATCATGGCGGCAGAAAAGCCTGAACCGATCTCCACGCCTTTTACAGCGCCAATGGACATCAAGGCCCCGGCCAGGTCAGCATCCAACTTATTAAACACAGGCTCGCCCAAGCCCGCTGGGCAATTCAAGGCCACCACCTCAACCACACCGCCAAGGGTATCACCATCTTTGCGCACCTCTTTGATCAAATCCTCCATACGCTCTGCGGCGGCAGTATCCGGGCAGTTCAGGCGATTGTCGCGAATGACATCAAAGTTAAGCTCCTCGGCATGCACATCCCCTAAGGACAAGGTATAGGCCACCACCTGCACCTCTTCATAGGCCAAAATCTTGCGCGCCACAGCACCAGCAGCCACCCGGGCCGCAGTCTCACGGGCCGAGGCACGACCACCACCGCGATGATCGCGGATGCCATATTTATAGTCGTAGGAGTAGTCACCATGCCCAGGGCGATAGATATCCTTAAGATGGCTGTATGATTTGGAGTGGGCATCCTTATTATAGATAACCAGGGTAAGGGGGGTGCCGGTGGTCTTGCCCTCAAAGAGACCTGAGAGGATCTCCACCTTATCCGGTTCCTTGCGGGGACTGGTAGCTCCACCCTTGCCAGGGCTACGGCGGTCAAGATCCTGCTGAATATCTTCAGCCAATAGAGGCATACCCGGAGGACAGCCATCAATGGTGACGCCAATGGCAGTACCATGGGACTCGCCCCAGGTTGTTATCTTAAAGGCCTGACCAAAACTATTTCCTGCCATGATATTTTCCTTTGCTATACAAGTTATCGGTTATCGGTAACCAGATGAATTGTAGCCACACAAATCCTGCCACGGGCTCCTTCAACTGATAACTGGTAACTGGTCTCTAACAACTAGTCTTCCATCTTTCCCTGCCACAGGGCTATAATCTCCGCACTGATCTCAGGCAATGGCCTGGTTGAGTCAATACGCACATCACTGCTGGCCTCATAGAGAGGCCGACGCTCTGCCAACACGGCCTCCACCTCTGCCGAAATATCCTGGCCAGTGAGGGAGGGGCGCTGGCTGTCACTCTTCTCATCGGCGGCCAACCTACGACAGATGGTGGCCACATCTGCCTGCAACCACACCATCAATGAATTCTGGCGAACCTCAGGCCAGATATCCCGGTGTAATACCGCTCCTCCACCAGTAGCAATTACCTGATTTGTACCTTGGCTGACGGCCAACAGGGTGCTCCGCTCCAGATCACGAAAATGATCCCAGCCATACTGGCTGACCATCTGCTCCACCGTCATACCGGCATGGGTGACAATATCATCATCTAAATCAACGAAGGTAAGATTACCATCAAGGGCAAGCTGATGTCCAACACTGCTCTTTCCTGTGGCTCGGTAGCCAATGAGAATGATATTTTGTAATGCGATGACCACAACCCTTCAACATAAAATTCAACTGGTTAGTACAACGTATGTTGACAACGATACCAGATTTAGCCACGCATGCAAACAGCTCTCACTAAAAGCGGTGTTAGCATAAAAGACTTATCTTATTTTGAGATAACATCTACCTTTCATCATTCAATATTCCTGGTGGCCTCGATATTCACAAATAGAAAACTCAGCTGTTAGCAAAATGCTCATCGCCTAAAGGCAAGGATTTTAATCCTGAACAGCAACAATAAATCGTCAAAATCCAGACTTTTCTTCCTAGGTAAATTCTTCCTCCCCTGCCGCCAACCCATTTCCTACTCACCTACCACCCGCCTTTTTCACAAAACTAACCCATTGTAATTATTACATTTACCAACAGAAATACTCGTTCACCTCTCGTCTTTCGTCTCTCACCACAAAAAATGGCACATTATCTGCATATCTAGTCTCAGTGTCAAAGTAATGACCTATCACCCTGACCCGAGAGCAGACCCATGTATATCCAAAATAGACTAGGCCTCATCGAAAGTGCGGAAACCATGCTGGCCCAGCAGAACAGACTTACCAAGGTGACCAATAACCTGGCTAATGTTGATACCACAGGCTTTAAGAAGGAGGATCTCACCTTCTGGGAGATGCTCTACACCACCAACGAGGATCGACAACGGGTGGGTAAGGCTATCAAA
>JAOZSN010000176.1 GCA_029939635.1 Deltaproteobacteria bacterium | reverse complement strand
CGCCTCATCACCACGCTGACGAACATCATTGATGATGTCGCTAACGATCTGCTGACATGTGGGGTCAGCCAGTTGAAATCGGCCATTAAGGGCTTGCAAGGTTTGTTGGCCCTGCTCTGAACGTGCTTGTAATGGTTCTATTATCATGTTGAATCTCTCGTCACTCATTTCGAGTACATCATCCCAAAAGAAGAGAACAGCTAACTACTCCTCTTTAAAAACCGGACATATCGTCTTATCACTATAGCCATGCCAGGCCTTATCATCATAGCGTTCATGGCACTCTATACAAAGGCCAACCCGTAAAATCTTGGCCAACTCATCCTTATTAAATGGCCGCAGATCAGGCCGTGAGCCCTTTTGCAGCTGCTTGCCATCAATGGTAACAAAGGCATCCAGAGGTGGGGTGACACCTTTTGCCGTCTCCACCCCCTGATCAAGTCCGGCAAAACGCCAATGACCATCCTCCCGCCACACCCGACCCTCACCTAAGCCCATCACCTTAGTGTTGGTATGGCACTCTGCACAGCTGCGTCCCCGGGCCTGGGTGGTATGGGGGCTAATGGCTGCCATTGTAAAAGTGTTAAACTGGCTATCTTCATCACCCTCGTCATCCAACAGGGTAATGATGTCCTGGCAACCAGGGGTAACAATGACAACCTTTTTATCCCACACGGCCAGGGTGGGCCGTTCGTAACGTATATAGGAGCGGCCCTCACTCCACCAGCCCTTGGTTTGTTTCAAAGTAAGCTTATCAAGATCAGTATCACTGCGGTCATACTTGACATGACAGCCATAACATTGCGGCACCCAGGAGGAGTGGCAGCTATCGCAACTCATCCGATTATGGCCACTGAAATCACACACGCCACTCTTGGGGGGCCGTAAAGGATGTACCTTTTCAGTGATTTTATTGGTCAACACCCATTTATCACCCTGCTTGCTGACATTGTTGAGCTTACCCTTTTTATGGGTGACGCCAACATCTCCGGTGGTATGGCAGGTCTCACAACCAATCTCCAGCTGATCCTCATAATGGGCGTAATTGGTGCCGTCACCCATGATCTCATTACGGGTATGACAGTCAATACAGGCCATACCCTGACGATGATGAACATCATCACTGATGGAGAGGTAGAAACGATTACCAGGCAAGGTCTTGGCAGACATGCCCCCTTCCTCATACGGGGTACCATAATTTTCTGACTCGTAGACTCCGGTAAAGGAAATACCAATGCGCCCACTGCGATTATGACAGCGTACACAGTTGGCCACATCCACCTTCTTGGTAATAAGGGGGTGAATTTTCTTCGCCTCTTCCTTCCCCAGACTGGCATCTTTATGAAAATGACAGGCAGTGCAACCGCCACCCTTCTCGCCAAAGAAACCAGGCAGATCACCTTTCTGTTTCCAGAGATGACAGGTGCCGCAAAGCTTACGATAATAGTCGATGGCCAGGGAGTTTTCACCGCTCTCCAGTAATTTCTCCACCGAGAAATCACCATTTTGGTCTGGTGCCTCACCCCAGTAATAGAGCAAGGTGGCCAGGATACCGCGATTGGTGGCCATCAATGAATTCTTCACCTTCTTGACATCTGGGGCATGGCAGCCCTCAACACCACAAGTTTTCTCCACCACCCGCAGGTCACCAGGGTTCTTGACAATGCCCACGTGGGCTACATCCTTATCAATGGCCATGGCATCCCCAAGATGGCAGACCGAGCAACCAAGAACCTTGCTATCATGGGCTGCATCCAGTTTCTCGGTGGTATGACAGGTGAGACACATCTCCACCTTACCGGTGGTGGTCACGGCAAGCTGCTCAGGACGTGAAGTCATATTTTCTTTCATCACCAAGGCAAAGGCAATGAGCAGAACGAGAAGGAGTGTGAGGCGTGTGGACATTTGCTAGAAGTTGGGGTCAGGGGGCAGGGGTTAGGATACGCGCTGCAAGATAATTCATCCTAAGCAATAAAAAAAGGGGCAAAGATGAAAATCCACCCTTGCCCCTTTTTTTTATTACGTAATAAAAGGCTAAGAATGCCTTAGATTCGTTCGTTTTGTTCTTTGAAGCATAGTGACGCTATGCGAAAAGGGCAAAACGGACGAAGATGAGGTGCTCTTAGCCTTTCATCTCCGGATCATTTCTGATATTTGAAAAGCCAGTTCGAGACTCTGCTCGGCGTTAAGACGCGGGTCACAGTTGGTCAAATAATTCTCGGTGAGATTCTGGGCAACGATATTCCGACCACCACCTGTACACTCGGTGACATTTTGACCGGTCATCTCAAAATGAACACCACCAGGAACAGAACCCTCGGCCCAGTGCATCTCAAAGAAGCATTGGATCTCTTGGAGAATATCATTGAAATTCCTTGTTTTATATCCAGTCTCAGCGGTATAGGTATTGCCGTGCATAGGATCACAGCTCCAGACAACCTTATAGCCTTCCTGCTTGATGCGACGAATAAGACCAGGCAGGTGCTTATCAATACTTTCGCCAAAACGAGTAATAAGGGTGATACGACCGGCCTCATTCTCCGGGTTGAGCTTGTCCAACAGCCTGCAGATGGTATCAAGATCATGCTTGGGGCCGACCTTCATACCGATGGGATTAAGAACACCACTTAAAAATTCCACATGGGCGCCATCCAATTGGCGAGTCCGATCCCCGATCCACACCATATGAGCCGAGCAGTCATACCAACCGCCGGTAATGGAATCCTGGCGGGTCAAAGCCTCCTCATAGCCGAGCAATAAAGCCTCATGGGAGGTATAAAATATAGCCTGATTTAACTGGGGGATATCGGTGTCAATACCCACCACCTTCATAAAATTCAAAGCCTGGTCAATGGACTTGGCCAAGCGATCGTAATGCCGCCCCATGGGTGAAGACTTAACAAATTCCTGGTTCCAGGAGTGCACCCGTTGCACCGAGGCATAGCCACCGCGGGTAAATGCACGGAGAATATTCATGGTGGCAGCAGAAAGATGATAGCCCTGTAGCATGCGGCCAGCATCGGGACGGCGTGCCTCAGCTGTAAAGTCTGGGCTATTAACCATATCACCCCGATAACTGGGGTGAGAAACGCCATCAATAGTCTCAAGATCAGCCGAACGCGGTTTGGCATATTGACCAGCCATACGCCCGACCTTGATAACCGGCTTACCACCAGCATAGCTCAAGACAATAGCCATCTGCAGGATCACCTTGAGGCTCTCCCTGATCACCGGGGCTGTACAGTTATGGAAATCTTCTGAACAATCTCCACCTTGCAGCAGGAAGGCCTTACCTTCTGAGGCTAAGGCAAGATCTTTTTTCAAATTACGGATCTCACCGGCAAAAACCAAGGGTGGTAATTTGGAGATAGAGCCAATCGCCTCCTGATACTCGGCCTCATCTGCCCATTTAGGCTGCTGCAGAGCCTCGAAATTTTGCCAGCTTGATTTGCTCCATGGTGCCATGGTCATACTCCTTACGACATTTGTCAGTTATCAGTAGTCAGTTACTAGTTATTGATTACCTTTCCAAACAAACAACTGATAACCAGTAACCGACAACTACTTTCAGCCACCCGACCGGGCGGTCATATTCTTCTGTCAGAGATCCACATCAAAGGCATTCAGGATGCGCATCTCCCTCTCTCGTTTCTTGGCATCAAGAAACGGATCATACACTAAATCATCTTTCTGTTCCAGCTCTTGGCGGCTTGGGAGTTCAGCCAGGCTTTGGGCGAGTTTTTTACCCTTGTAGGTATCAAGCATAACAGCATCAACACCGTTGGTAATAACGACCAAAGGGATCTGGTAGTCATCATCTAACAGCCGGGCCGCAGCCACGGCCGAACGCTCTCTGGTGGTTATGGAGCCGGGGGCATAGCGCAACACAAGAGTCCGCTTGCCAGATACCGTGGCCACCAGAGTAATCTTCGAGGTCACGGTCTCGTTAAAGGTGGTGTCAATGGTGAGACGCAGCTCAAGATCACTGGCGGCAAAACCCTTCTCTGCAATAAGCATACGGGCTAATCTCTCAGGATCATCTCCTTCATCCTGGCACCCTGTTGCCTCTACCAATCCAGCCATCACTCCTCCCCAGAACCTTTATCACCGCCATAAAAAAAGGGGGCCAAGTGGCCCCCTTTTTTTACATCCTGCATCAGGGGGCAATTTACAACTCCAGCCATGACTCACTAAAGACAGTCTTGCCTGAAAGGGCATTATAGGTCTTAAAATGCTCAAGGGCAACACCAGAAAGACCGGAAGGATCTGGATCATTACCGTCCATCATGCCATGAACCATATCCACATGATCCTGACGCTCGCCACGACAGATAGCCATAAGCTCAGTATCGTAAGAGTTAACAATGGCAGTGGAGATACCATACTTCATCAGCATAATGAGATAGGTACGATCAAGATGCTTGCGCAGATGCTCGGCCACACCGTTGGATACATTGGACAGACCAACGGTAGAACCAGCTCCAGGGGCAATCTCTGACAACATTTCCATGAATTCCAGACCAGACCGGATCTGATCAGCACCCAAGGTAATGGGAGTTCCGATTGGATCAAAAAGCATCTTCTCATTTGGGATACCAGCTTCCATGAGAGCCATCATCAGATCAACGGCCATGGCAGCACGTTCGTTAGAATCGCGCGGCATGCCATCGGGTCCCCAGAGCAGGGCAATAACATTACAGTTAGCCTCAGCAGCCACAGGAATAAGTTTTTCCATACGCTCAGGCTGGGCTGAGATAGAGTTCATGATAGCGGCTTCTTTATTTTTTACCGCTTTGAAGCCAGCTGCCATGGCATCGGTATTGGTGGAATCAAGACAGAGAGGCACATCAGTAACGGCCTCAACGGTCTCGACAGCCCAAGGCATCAATTCGGTACCATCCTTACGGGCGGGGCCAATGTTGAGATCAAGATAGGTAGCACCAGCATCAGCCTCTTCCTTGGCCATCTCCTGAACAGGACCAACAATGCGTTCACGCATGGCATTGCCGCTTCTGGTTCCCATAATATTAATACTTTCTGCAATCGCTTGAACCGTTTGAGCCATTGTTCCTCTTCTCCTAAATATGATTATTATTAAAAAATTAGTATATAGATAAGTAAAAGAACGAAATTAGCGTTTTGCAGAAAGCTTGTCAACTACAATTGCAATAATCTGATTTAGCGTTCTTTTTTTGGCAATTTCCCTCGGGAAAACTACCTATTTCCCCATAAGATTTGCCAAAAGGATGAATTTAATGTTGCAATACTAATGAGCTAACAGGCAACACAATATTTCTAGCACAACCCCTCTTTTCCTAATTATATGACCAGGTATACAATTATGAATCAGCAGCCAGCATGTCCCTGCCA
>JAOZSN010000045.1 GCA_029939635.1 Deltaproteobacteria bacterium | reverse complement strand
TCCCGTTTCCCGCCAGAGCCTAATGGATTCCTGCATATCGGTCATGCTAAATCAATCTGCCTAAATTTTGGTGTTGCCAGCGAATACGAACAGGGAATATGCCATCTACGCTTTGATGATACCAATCCAGATAAGGAAAATAGTGAGTATATTGCTGCCATCAAGGAAGATGTACGCTGGTTGGGTTTTGACTGGCATGAAAACCTCTTTTACGCCTCAGACTATTTTGGCGCTTTATATGACTATGCTGTTCAACTCATAAACATGGACAAGGCATATGTCTGTAGCCTTAATGCAGAGGAGGTCAGGGAATACCGTGGTACCCTCACTGAACCAGGGAAAAATAGCCCCTACCGAGATCGTTCCGTTGAGGAAAACCTCAAACTATTCGAGGGTATGCGAAACGGTGATTTTAGTGATGGTAGCCACCTGCTTCGCGCCAAAATAGATATGGCATCTGCCAATATCACCATGCGTGACCCTGCCATATATCGGATCAAACATACCCGCCATCATCGTACTGGCGACACATGGTGTATTTATCCCATGTATGACTTTACCCACTGCCTTTCTGATGCCATAGAAGGAATAACCCACTCTCTCTGCACCCTGGAGTTTGCCGATCACAGGCCGCTTTATGACTGGGTTCTCGACACCCTACAGACCACATGTCACCCCCAACAGATCGAGTTTGCTCGCCTCAACCTTGATTTTACAGTGATGAGTAAACGCAAATTACGGCAACTGGTAGAGGAAAATCTCGTCAGTGGTTGGGATGATCCTCGTATGCTCACCATCTCTGGCCTCAGACGACGCGGCTACACCCCTGTATCCATCCGTAATTTTGCTGACACCATTGGTATAGCCAAACGAGAAAGCCGCATTGATATGGGTGTACTGGAAAATTCCCTGCGTAATGACTTAAACCA
Organism: Deltaproteobacteria bacterium; assembly: GCA_029939635.1. Taxonomy (GTDB): domain Bacteria; phylum Desulfobacterota; class Desulfobulbia; order Desulfobulbales; family SURF-16; genus JAOZSN01. Next base: position 18,144 of record JAOZSN010000045.1, on the reverse strand, counting down.
GATAGCCCCACGACGCATGGGTGTATTGCATCCATTAAAAGTAACCATTGCCAATTACCCCGAGGATCAAGTGGAAGAGATGGAGGCAAAAAACCATCCCAAAAATCCAGACATGGGAACGCGTAGCGTGCCCTTCTGTCGAGAAATCTATATTGACAGGGATGATTTTATGGAAGATCCACCTAAAAAATTCTTCAGAATGGGACCTGGTAGAGAGGTACGCTTGCGCAACGCCTATTACATCACCTGTGATGCGGTTATTAAAGACCCCAACAGTGGTGAAGTAACAGAACTTGTCTGTAGTTACGACCCCTTAAGCCGTGGCGGCTCATCACCTGATGGACGCAAGGTCAAAGGGACCATCCACTGGGTCTCTGCCCGGCACGCCATAGATGCTGAGGTACGTTTATATGATCGTCTTTTTGAGGTAGAAAACCCTGAGCAGGACACAGAGGTTGACTTCAAGGAACATCTCAATCCAAATTCTCTCCAGGTTTTAAGTAATTGTAAACTTGAGCCACGCCTAGCAGATGCGAAAGCAACAGAGCAGGTGCAATTTGAACGGCTGGGATATTTTTGTTTGGACAGCAAGGACAGCCGTACCGAGAAACCGGTGTTCAACCGCATCGTCACCCTGCGTGATACCTGGGCAAAGATGAAGAAAAAAAATTAATGGTTCACCACATGCATAATTTAGTAAAAAAACTTGGCTGATTCTTCTATCTCCTCAACCAAGGGAGGGAACCAATGGCGAAGACTCTTAAGTTGCTCAGCAAACAAACTGCGTGCCTGCTCATCCATGCTCTTTAACATGGGAGCCTCCACCAAATCTTTACTCCACACATTAGCCAGAATATCGGCAACATGAACAATGGCCACGACACTACTATTGTCCATCTCATGACTAGGGTTGTGGTGAAAGGCCATGACATCCAGCAGTGATCGAGGAAGCTGCCAGCTTTCCCCGACATGATGACCAATCTCAGCATGGGTGGAATCAAGCATCTCCTGTTCGGCTGCAATAAAACTTCCCCCCTGCTCCTCCTTCCTCTCCCAGACCTGTACAAACTCATCCTTAAAATATTCAACCAAAATCAGCTTACCAATATCATGTAGCAGACCAGCGGTAAAACACTCCTGGCTATCTGCACGACCAGACTGACGAGCAAGTTCCCGAGAAATCAAAGCAACGGCAACAGAATGTTGCCAGAAATGGGCCAGACTGAATTTGGTACAACCAGCAGCACGTGGCAACGTATCACAAACAGCGATGGAGATGACAGTACTATGCAGGGTACGATTACCAAGAATAACGGCGGCATGGGCAAGATCATTAATCTGACCAGTAAACCCGTAAAATGAGGAATTAACCAGTTTTAGAACCTTAGCAACAATAGCAGGATCTTTTTCAATGACCTCGATGATCTCGCTCACGGCAAGATGTTCATCAGCCAAGAGTATATTCACCTCCAAGGCGACCTCTGGCAAGGTAGCAAGCTCTACAACCCTGTCTAATTTATCTAGGATAACACTCATCTATCCCCTTTCTCTCCTTCTTCCAAATAAAACGCAACATAGCCACTGGTGCCACTGCTGATGGGGTGCATATGGGCCGTTACTGTTTCAGGAGAATGGTCTTCGTGAAGTTTTTGTAGGGTAAGTTGACAGCTGGTAGAAGTATCTTCGTCAGCAGTGCTAAGCAATTCTGCTACATCACCGTCTAAGGCAAAAACATCAGAAAATTGTCGACCAACAATATCATCATGACGAAGCCCCAAGAGCACACAGCCATGGTTATTAATATAATAAAAGCACTGACTTACCACTTCTACCACAAAAAGCCCACCTGGTGAGGAATCAAGAAGCTGAGAAAAAACAGATTGCTCTTTTTCAGCTTGTTTGGAATCAAAATGACGCCCCAGGCGCTGGGCCAATGTTTCAACCAAAGATATCTCCTCCCGCTCAAAGATATCCTCAGAAGTAATTGACGGGTCCTTGATATAACAGACCTCAACCTTTCCGGCTTCAGCATTGCCGACAAATATAGGACGCTGCAAATGCCACGAAGTCTGCACAAAGGTCTCAGAGGAGACAGAACAATCCCCTAAAACAATACGAGCCACGGCAAAATGGGGCCGCCGCATGGCAAGGGGAATAAGGTTTACCACCCGCTGCAATAACTCCTGACGGGGTAAAAGGGCCTGAGCAAGCAAGCCTGTGACCCCAAAGAGACAGTGAAGCTCCTGAACACGCTTGGTGAGATTGGAATGGAGCAGTTCAACCTTTTGACGCGCCCGCACCAACTCAGAGAGATCAAGATAACTTTTGAGTAAAAATGGCGCTCCATGGATGATGATACTGGAGGTATTTTCTAGGACAGGCAAAGCCTCACCATTTAAGGTGGTAAGATGCCGCTGTTTTGGCTGATCAGGAAGTAATGAAAAACCGGTGTCATCACCGCTAAGCTCCTCCACAGCCAATTCAAATTCTTCAATACGCCGACCAATGATGTCATTTTTCTTACCACCAAGTAATCGACAGGCTGCGGGATTGACAAACTCAATCTGCCGGTTACGTGGGTCGATGACAGCGACACCGGTAAGAATAGAGGAAAGAATAACCCGCAAGCGCTCCTCTGATTCCTGCAGATGACGACGCCTGGCAATACCAGCAATCTGGCGGTGACGAAAACGAAAGAGGGCTGATTTAAGTTGTCGTTTAAAAAGCAGGTAATGGAACCACCAGGCAAACAGGCAAACCACAGGCAAAAATAGAGGCCAAAAACGACGACCAAACTCATCAAAACTGGCAATAAAGTCAGCACTCATAAGTAAAAGGTATACTCCCAGTGGCTAAAATGATGACAGGAAAGTTATTTTCCAGCCAGGAAAACAGATATGTAAAGTATCCATTTTCCTGTACAAAGTGTCAATAGCTTTACGAAATCAGAACTAAAAGCTGGATTAAAACCCAGAGAAAACCTTTAGCGGGTGAAATACTCTTCAGCATCATCCACATCAAGTTTACTACCAATAATAAGGGGAACTCGCTGATGCAGAGACTCAGGCTCTATATCAAGAATATTGCGACCATCATCAGTGATGGCCCGGCCACCTGCCTGTTCAATGATCATAGCCAGCGGGGCGGCCTCATACAACAGCCGTAATTTACCCTGAAACAATTCAGGATCTTTGGTGTTACGCGGATAAGCAAAAAGACCGCCACTGAGCAGATTACGATGAAAATCAGCCACCAGAGAACCGATATAACGACTACTATATGGCCGCTGCTTCTCCTCATCCTGCTGAGTTAACATCTCAAAAAAAGCCTGTACCTGGGGCAACCATGACTGCTTATTTCCCTCATTTATACTGAGATAAGTACTGCGCTCAGGCACCTTTATATTGGCATGGGAAAGATAAAACTCTCCCACATTGGGATCAAGGGTAAAACCATGCACGCCATCACCAGTGGTCAAAACAAGCATGGTGGAAGAACCATACAAAACATACCCTGCCGCAACCTGAGCGTGCCCTGGTTGGAGCAGATCTGCACTGCTACCAGGACCGCTGGTACTTCTCCGCTTATGAATAGAAAAAATTGAACCAATACTGACATTAACATCAATATTTGAAGAGCCATCCAAAGGATCAAAGGCCAGAACATAGTTACCTTCGAAATTTGGTTCAACCTCAATAACCTCTTCCTCCTCTTCTGAAGACATAACACAGAGATAGCCGCAACGAGCCATGCGATTCACCAGGGTAAGATGGGCAAATTCATCAAGCTTCTGCACCTCCTCATCCTGAACATTTTTCTTACCAGACAAGCCTATAATGGCCGCAAGACCTGCCATATTAACCTCAGCAGAGATCGTCTTACAGACCACGATCAATTCATTGAGTAGACCTGAAAGTTCACCACTGGCATCAGGGTGTAAACGCTGACTATCAAGAATATGACGGCTTACGGTCAGACCAAGGGGACGACGCATGGAACTCTCCTCTAAGTTAATGTGGGGGGGGATAAACTATCTATGATATTTTTTATACTTTTACCCTAATGAAGGGAACAGGAAGTACGCAACCTTTTTTTCTTCCCCAAAAACATCTTGCTAATCACACGATTTTAAAATATGTATTACCTAGCTACCCCCATCACACGAAACACAGATAAATAATACCGGGAGAAAAACATGTTTCGAATTTTTAGTCGTTTATTGGTGTTCTTAGTTGTCTGCTTACCAACTATAGATGCCCTTGCTCATTTTGGCATGGTCATCCCCTCAAAAAATATCGTTGATCCTGCGCAACGTACCGTTGGCCTAACCCTGGCCTTTTCCCATCCCTTCGAGGGTATTGGTATGGATCTTCCCAAACCAAATGCTTTTTATATGGTACATGGTGACAAGAAAACCGATCTTCTGACAAACCTCCAGCAAACAGAGGTAATGGGAAAAATGGCCTGGAGCACAAAAATTGCCATTAAAAGGCCAGCTGTCTACCAATTTATCATGGAGCCCACCCCCTATTGGGAGCCAGCTGAAGACCTGTTTATCATCCATTACACCAAAACCCTTATTGCCGCCTTTGGGCGTGAAGAAGGATGGGATGAGCCAGTTGGACTAGCCACAGAAATTGTCCCCCTGTCGCGCCCCTTTGCCAATTATGCCGGCAATACTTTCACAGGCCAGGTACTTCTCAATGGGAAACCAGTAGCCTTTGCGGAGGTAGAGGTGGAGTATTACAACCAGGGCAAGGCAGGAAAAGCACCAAGCGACTACCATATCACCCAAGTGGTAAAGGCAGATGATAATGGAATTTTCAATTTTAGCTGCCCGGAGGCTGGCTGGTGGGGATTTGCTGCCCTTAATGAAGCAGACTATACCCTAAAGACCTCGGCAGGTGAGGAAAAAGGCGTGGAGTTAGGAGCAGTAATTTGGGTCTATCTCGATGAATGGCCAGGAAAGTAAGTTGCAAATACAGCCAATCAGGAATCAGATATACAAGGACGGGAGAAGAACAGAAGCCACATCACCAGATTCGAGCTGTTCGACAATGTGCAGATATTCCCGGCCTTCTTCCTCCCTACCATGCTTAACACAGCCATTGCCATAGATAGTGCATTTTCGGCAAAGTTCGAGGACAAGCTGGGTCTGCTGCTCATGCGCTAGAGAGGCTTCAGCAAGCAGGGAGAGCATGGCAAATATACGAAAACGGTCCATACCCAACCTGAAACGCTGAGAAACCTGATCTGCTCGCCCCCCCTGTTTATAAGTCAGCGGGGCATCAATTTTAAGAAAGGGCAGTGTGACTGAGGCACGTAACCAGAGGTCATAATCCTCACAGCAAGGAAGCTGTTCATTAAAGGGTTCCACCTCTGTAAAAAATCGCCGCCGCACCATCACCGTTGACATACCAACACAGCATAATTTAAGACAGAGAGCAAAAATATACCCATGGGGTCTGGTATGCTTTTTTTTCTGGTTTAAAAAAGTACCACGACGATACCAGATCTCATCGGTATGGCTGATCAAAAAATCTGGCTCCGCTTCCATGGCTGCTAATTGCTGGGCTAATTTGTCTTTATGCCACCAGTCATCGGAATCAAGAAAGGCAATATAATCACCCTGCGCACCGCTAACTCCCAAATTGCGCGCCGCAGAAGGCCCTTTGTTGTGCTGGTGCAGTACTGTTACCCTGTTGCCATACCCTGCTGCTAATTCAGCCGTGCCATCTGTTGAACCATCATCAACCACAATGAGTTCAAAATCCGTATAGCTTTGAGCCAATACAGAATCAATGGCCGTTGCCAGGAAATCAGCCCGATTCCAGCTGGGAATTATTACAGAAATAAGAGCCATTTTTTACTGCATCCTAAAGAAACAAAATCTCACCACCGCTCTCGCGAATTTCAACCCCATCAATCTCCATGACCAAACTACCGTCATCGGCAATGGCCTTAACCTCGGCCTCATACAATGGCTGTTGCTGCACATCAAAACCATAGCTGACCCGACGTCCAACACAATGGCTGGCCTGACGGTACTTATCCATAAATGGTACCGTATCCTCTTCGCCAGACTCATCAAGATAGACCAATAAACCATAATACCAGGACAATTTGGCCAACAAATCACAGGCCACCTGCGCTAAATCAATCTCATAACCGCTAATAGCAGCCATGGAGGTGGCAATAGCGCTCAACTCCAGCGGAAAATCCCGATTATTGACGTTCAGACCTATACCAATAAAAATATACTCCTCACCACTTATGCCCTGCTGCGATTCGGTGAGAATACCAGCCACCTTTTTGCCCCCAAGCATGACATCATTGACCCACTTGAGTTGGGCTGGCAAGCCAAAGCCAGCTACGGTTTCAGCACAGGCCAGACCAGCCATCAAAGGCAATAAACGAGAAAAAGGAGAGGATAAAGTATTTACCAATACCAGGGAAAACCACAGGCCGCCTGGCGGAGCATGCCAAAAGCGTTGAAAACGACCAGAACCAGCCGTGAGCTCAGCTGCACCAATAACAGTACCACTGGCAAAGGAACAGCGCGCCTCTTCCGCCTCCTGGACAAGGAGACGGGCCGAGGTCATACAACGATCAAGAACTGCACTAAAATGACACTCTGAGCCGATAATAGCCCCATAGCGAAAGATATCAACCACCGGCAGGGCAGCATGATGCTGGAGACGCAGGGGAATTTCATGCTGGCTGATATAAGCGGAAAGGTGTGCGGCAGAGGGAAAGGGATTTACTCCCATTCGGCCTTAACCCTGGTGATAATCTTTTCCACCAAAGGCAAGGTAGCAGGAGGGCAGATACCCACCAGTGGTGCTCCCTGATCCATACTCTGACCCGGAGAAAAATAGACAGAATGAATAATACCAGCCTCCCCCTCATAATAGACAGGGGTATCACGTTTCATCAATGACATGGTGAAAAGTTCATCGCCAGGATTTACCTTTACCGAGCGTTGACCAAACTTTTCAATACGACTTTGCACATCAAGGGCAAAATAATATTTTGCCTTTTCAGGGGACTTAAAGGGGGTCAAAACCTGGCGGAGAATTTTTTCAATAATCTCCCTTTTTTTCAAGGGATGACGAATGGTCATCACCTTGGTTCCAGCCTCTACAAATTCCCCTTCAAGTTCAGAGTAGACATAGGAGACTTCACCATTAGTTGAACAGTAGGTGGGCTTAACATTACGTTCCCTGATCAACTCACAGAGAAGATTCCCTGGAATATGACGAAATTTACCAGTGGCTCCGGCAACCTTATCCCCTACCCTGACCTTAAAACGAATCTGTCCTGTATGTAGGGCTGGGATATCAACATAGGTATAGGGATCCTCACGGAACTTTGCCAGGATCGAGTCGTAATTAATTTCTTGTGATTCCATATTGTATAACCCTACCTATAATACAAACTCTTGCCGCCCATGGTCATCAAGGCCTGATAGAGATTCATGCGAAACTCGCGACGATCCCAGATACCATGCACATGACCACGTTTTAAAGCGTTTCTGGCACTCTGATAGTCAGGTGGCACATCCTCACCTGTGGTATCACGAATTACCCGCGGCCCAGCAAAACCAATACGACTGGAACGAATAGCAAACTGATAATGGGAGCAACCAAGAAAACTGGCCACTGGCCCGGCATAGGAGTTGTTGTCATATACCACCATATACAAACCACCGGCATCAACTAACTCACGCACGGCCATGGTACATTTTGGCATCTGAGTAACACCCAACGTGCCTTCCTGGATGCGAATACCACCTGTGGTATGAACATAGGATAGCAAAGGTCGACGCATCATCCTGGCTCGTTCACAGGCCTGCACAAATTTCTCACCTTCAGCTGAACCAACAGTACCGCTGCGAAAGGTGGAGTAGAGCATAGCAACAACAACCTCAACGCCCATTACCCGGCCGTCAAAGGTTATAATACCACTCTTGCGACCAGTCTTGTCCTTGGCAGCCTTAAGGCGTTTCTCAAAACCAGGGGCCTTAAGGGGATTGCCCGCCGCAATATCAGCATTGAACTCACGGATGGAATCACGATCAAAAAGATGCTTGAGGTACCACTCATACTCCAAGGGAAAATGGTGGCCACAATTTTCGCAGACTCCGCCAAATTCACCATATAAATCTGGCACCCAGAGATCCTTACAGCCACTCCTCACCGCATTAGGACAGGTAACCGTCCGATCCTCATTGGCCAATGGACTGGTATAGGTATCGTTGTATTCCTCCTCCCGACTGAGCACAGTATCAAGGGCGGGACGAGTACGACCAGGATCAACCTTGTTGGAGATAAAATCAAAAGCGGCAGTAAAAGGCTCGGTGAACTGGCGCAGCACAGCAGTGCTCTCACCACTGACATCACGCATCACCTGTTTCACTTGCTTGGAATGGCTATGCAGCAGATCATAGCGAATATTATAAAAATATTTACTCGACTTCTGCCGCATTTTCTGGGCCAAAGAGGAAAGAACAGAACCCTTCTGACACACACCGCTACAGGCCATTTCCCGGTATTTTTTGGAACGGGCTATAAGCAGACGACGCACCTCATCACTATTAAGCTCCCAGCTAATTTCAATATGGGGATCTTCCGGATTTTCCTCGGCATTTTTCTTCAACTTCATCTCATAGGCCCGAAAAGCACGCAGACTTTTGGTCTTGAGCACCACCTCATCCGTGGCCCGGATCATCTCATATTTAATGCGTTTAAAAAAGGCGAAGTCATCGCGCTTACCGCCTAAAACTGGCTCCTGAACGATACGATCAATGGTGCCCAGTTGCAGATTGTCCTGGGCGGATATCTTCAGCCGTTCAGCACATTCTTCCACCAACTCCTGGGGCACCTTCTGACCTTCACGAACCTTTCCTTCAATGGCAGCTGCCCCTTCTGGAGAGATGACAGAATAATAACCGTGTGAAAACATGAGCCGCTTATCAGACAGACCAATAGCCTCAGCACCGCCGGAACCACCCTCAGAGATGATAGAGACAATAGGCACCCGTAACTTAGCCATAAGATAGATATTACGGGCAATTTGTTGGCCAGCACCAGGGTATTCCTCAACCGGGAAAGAGCCAGGGGTGAAGATATAGGAATGGATTGGGATACCTTCAGTCTGGGCCACCCGCATAAAACGATGGGCCTTTTCATTACCCCACGGTTTCACCGAACCACCATTACGATACTCCTCACCATGTCCCTTTTCCTGGCCAATAACCATAACCTGCTGGGTAATAATTCCACCCTTGGTATGGCGTAAGATGGTGGCCTTAGCAACCACCATGGCCGGATCTATAGATGCCTCTTCCTCTCCACCTAGCTCAGTGAAATCCTCGTAGGCATTCTCCAAAATATCCTTTAAGGAAAAACGCAGAGGAGTTCGGACAATACGAACACGATCCATGGCAGTGAGGTTTTCTTCCCCACGATCAAAGAGAAAGGATATCTCTTCTTCCAGGGTCCGGAGACGATTGGCAAGATCATCTCCAGGAATATCAAAGAGACCATCGCGGACATAATTATATCTCTCCCGCAGACCATCAAGATTACCCCAGTCAAAGGAGCCCTTTACTTGGGACAGGTAACTTATACCTTCATCAATTTTAAGCAGGCGCTTCCGAATTTCTTGCATATATTTTTGTTACTTAGGCTGAAACATAAAAAGTTAAAGAGATAGCAGTTTACATTGCATGATCCACAATAGCACTAATCAAAGGTGAGCAATCGGTCAATATTGTCTTCAAGATAGCGAAGATTATGCATCATTGCCTCGCCACTGGCGGTCTCACCCTGAATAACAACCTCACGAATAAAGCGTCTGGCCCGTTCCTTGGCCTCATCCACAGAACGTCCCCAAACCAAGGCCAAGGCCAGATTGGGATCAAAATCACTGGGGATGGCATAGGGACGATCAGTTGGAACCTGACTATAGACTGCAGACCAATCATAACTTGGAAAATCAAAACGGGTAATGGTACCGATCCAGGGGGCAAAGTCACGATTGGTGTCCTCAGCAACTATACGAAACTCTATACTAGCTCCCTGCAATTTAACACGACGCTGGGAATAACCAATCTTAGCACCTAAGGCCACACGAATCTGCTCACGAATAAGATTAGGCTGTTTTTTCTTGACATAACTAATGCGGCCAGAGACATCATTTTCTACCTGAATACGGGTATTAACCTCTAGTAAATAAGGCTGGCCATTACGGGCAACAATCCATTCCCAGGTGCCGACATTATCATAACGCACATGGGAGGCTAATTTCAGGGAATAATCAACAATCTGGTTCAACACATCCTTTTGATTAAAATCATAATGGAAGCATGAATCATCAAAACCAGGGGCAGCCTCAAGACGTTTTTGGCGACCAGTGGACTGGATTGTACAGTTGCGAGTACCAAAATGAAGTCGTTCCCCATGCTTGCTACAGAGAATCTGCACCTCAATATGGGAATAATCACGCAGGCATTGTTCAATGAGCACACCACCATCCCCAAACTGGCGTTTGGCGTAGTTTTTCACCTGGCGATAGGTACGGCGAAACTGCTCAATACGATCCACCTCTTCGATTCCCATACCACCACCACCAGCTGCGGCCTTAACAAGGATGGAAGGATTCTCAATACCTTGGTCAAGTTGGTCGCGGAGTAGCTGGTCGGCAACAGCCTCAGCCTCTAATTCATTATAAATAGGGGCATCAGTGCCGGGAATAGTAGGGATACCAAGCTTATTGGCCACCCGTTTGGTATTAATCTTATCACCAAGATCTTTAATGACCTCCCATTTGGGGCCGATGAAAACCAGTGGCCGATCACGCACGGTTACTCGCCGGGCAAAACGATAATCCTCAGAAAAAAAGCCGTAACCTGGATGAATAGCCGTACAGTTAGTATGGTCGGCAACAGAAAGAATCTCATTGGGATCAGTATAACTGGCAATACGCCAGATCCTCTGCTCTGAACCACCGGCATAGCGCCTGACATGCTCCGACTCTTTGTCTGCTTCTGTATAGACTATGACAAAATCAAGACCGAGATCTTCACAGGCTTTGGCAATCCTGATGGCAATCTCACCCCTGTTGGCAATTAAAACCTTTTCTTTCAAAATATCCTCTGGGGAAAATGAAGGTAACTAGTAAACGATAATGATGGCAATACGGACGATAAAGGTCCCGGTATTATTGTGAATGTGCTTATTTTTTCAAAGCGTTAATGGGAAGACAAGGTATAAAATAACCTCTGAATAGTAAAGAAAATTTGTATACACTTTTAGCTAAAATCCGTCAATTTTTTTATAAACTACTGGCTTTTTACCTACACCCTTTTTATATAATTTACATTATATGAATATATATTATCACTCATGGCTAACTAGTGTCTGTCCAGAAATAGGTCATTTTGTTCGAGATCAAGGAACAATAAAAATTAAAAAGCGCAGCATATTAGTGACATGTGAGCATTTTTCATTTTTACTGTGACGCAGAGATCGGGCAAAAGAGCCATTTCTGGACAGGTACTAACTATAGTTTCAATAGTTTTTTTCCAATATATACTTTTACACGAAAAGTTACCACCTTACAGACGGGCAGTTAAAAGAGTGCCCTACAGATAAAACAGCAATATTCCACCACCAGCCACTCCCTTACCAATGGAACAACCAGCCAAACCGTCCCTCCTCCGCCGTTTCCTCAATAACCTCGGGTTTTCAGCCACGCCTGACTCCACCGAAGAACTAGAGATTGAAATCCAGGAACTGATTGAAGAAGGCGAAGAACAAGGGCTCATCAGCAGTCGTGAAGGGGAGATGCTTTCCTCAATTTTTGAATTTCGCGACACCTCAATTAAAGAGATTATGACCCCCTCCACCGAGATTATCCATGCCCCCCTTGATGCCAACCCAAAGGACATTATTAAGCTCATTAAACAACACGGTTTTTCCCGCATCCCAATTTATAATGAGTCTCCAGACCAGATCAAGGGATTTATCCATGCCAAGAACCTGCTAAATTGTGCAGAAGATACTGATAATCAACCCTCTAGCTCGGTGGCATCTCAACTGAGCCCCATTTTTTTTGTACGTGGCAATGATAAAATCATGACTCTTCTTCAAAATTTCCAGGCCAATGGCACCCACATGGCCATTGTTACAGATGAGTTTGGCGCCACCCGCGGCCTGGTCACCCTGGAAGATATCCTCGAAGAACTTGTGGGTGAAATCATCGACGAGACCGACAAACCTGACAACCCCTGGCAAGTTATCGACGAGCATACCCTTATTACTGATGCCAAGGTAGACATTGAAGAGGTGGGACATTTCTTTGACCTAAAATTCCCAGAGGGCACCTATGAATCTATTGGTGGTTTCATCTTGGAATATCTGGGAAAAATCCCAAACAAGGGAGAAACTCTGTCGTACAAAGATCTTAACATAACCATCCTGACCGCAGACAAACGCCATATTATCACCGTTAAAATCCATCGTCCGGTGCTGACTTAAACCATGCCTGCCTTTTTCTTTGCTCTACTGGCCATAACCCTGCTCTATCTCGCCTCACCCGAGCCTGGTTTGGCCTGGTTGGCCTGGCTCGCTTTTGTACCACTCATCCACTTCTGTCGTACAGTCACCACAAAAAAAGCTTTTCTCCTTGGCCTAGCTCTCTTCACCTGCTACCACCTGCTCACTATTTACTGGATAGTGATTTCCATGGAGCAGTATGGGGGCCTCCCTAAATATCTCACCTGGCCCGCCCTTCTGCTCTTAGCCAGCTACATGAGCATATACCCTGCCCTTTTTTGCTGGTTGGTGGCACGCCTTAGCAAAAGCAGTCAGCTTCTCTGGTTTGCACCACTGTCCTGGGTCAGCCTTGAATACCTGCGTGGCATCCTGTTCAGCGGTTTTCCGTGGATGGACCTGGCCTATAGCCAATACCAATACAAACCCCTCATCCAGTGCGTAGATTTAGGAGGGCACCACCTGCTCTCCTTTGTCATCATGCAGGCCAATGTCTTGCTCTACCTGCTCCTCTGGAGATCAACCACAGAGAATCGTCGTGACCAGCTACTCCAGCATGGACTAGCCCTGCTCCTCATCACTATGGTCATGGGCTATGGTTTTATACGCTTACCCCAGATTGAAGCCAAAGAAAAAACCAGCACAACCCTTAGCACAACCATTGTCCAGGCCAATATTAATCAGAGTGTCAAATGGCTACCGGAAGAGAAATTGAACTCAATTGACCGTCATATTGCCTTAACCGAAGAGGCCCAGCAGAAACAAAAAGCAACATTAGTCGTCTGGCCGGAAACGGCCCTGCCTATTTTCCCAACCCTTGACCCACTTTTAAGCGATGTCATGACACGCACCGTACTGAGCAATGAGTACAACCTCCTTACTGGTGCTCCCTTTATCATTAATAAGAGTGGGAATTACGATTTGTATAATAGCGCTCTGCTTCTTACAAAAAGGAAGAGCTACACCACCTACTTCAAACGCCATCTCGTCCCTTTTGGTGAATACATCCCGTTGCGTTCCATCCTCCCCTTACCTGGGCCCATCGTCAACAGCATGAGTGATTTTTCCAAGGGTCGCTCTGCTGCACCTTTGCTAATGGCAGATATCAAAATAGGTGTACTCATCTGTGTCGAAGCTATTTATCCTGACCTGGCCCGCCAATCTACCAACCAAGGCGCTACTCTGTTGGCCAATATCACCAATGATGCCTGGTTTGGTCGTTCCAGTGCTCCCCTCCAACACCTGGCCATGACCATATTCCGCGCCGTGGAAAATCGCCGTAGCCTGGCTCGTGCCGCTAACACCGGCTTCAGCGCCTTTGTCATGCCCAGCGGCAAACTGAACCAGCAGACAGCGCTATTTAGCGCTGACCATATCAGCAGCAAATTACCCATCTTCACACAGCTGACCTTTTTTACTCGCCTCGGTTACTTCTTCCCACTGTTCTGTGCTATTGCCACTTTTCTCATCATACTCAAGCAAACTAAAATAGTTGACAAAAATAACACAAAGAAGTAGTCATTAAATAATTATATTTAATTATTTAATGACTACAGAAACACACAATAAGTTACTCTTTGAGGGTGAAAATACATGAAAAAGCTAACTATGGCTGCATGCTTACTTTTAGGTATGGCATCAACAGCATCTGCTGAAACCAATTTTATTTTTGACGTTAAACCACTGTCACTTCTTTCCAGTAGTGATGTTGACGGTTTTCGTGTAAGCCGGTCTGGCTATAGTGAAACCATTGATGGCTCTGGTTCCTGGTACCCAATGGTCAATGTGGGTCTTGGTATCGCCACAAAACCAGCGCATTATGATTTCACTGTGGGGGTTGGCTATCTCTACAATTCGGCCTTTAATGGTTCCTTTCTTCAAGGTGACGTAGGCGCCCACTTCAAGCTTGGACCAGTCAACCTTGGTCCCCATATAGGCCTAATTAGCTTTGGTGAAATGGATTGGGATTCAGACAGTTCATTGTCTAATTCTGAGCCTAATCTTACCTTTGACAATAGCAGCGGCATCAAAGGTGGCATTGACTTCACGGTGGGGAAAAAAATCTACTTTATTGCTTCACTTGATTACATCAGCGTGGATGAGGCCAAGGTCAAGTCAATAAACAGCGGTTGGACCACGAACCGCTCTTCCATAGACCTTTCGGGCTGGGCCATTTCCATGGGTATGTCTGGCCGCTTTTAGCCCTCTTTGAACCATTTTTTATGGTCACAGCTATTTCACCGAGAGCTGTGACCATAAAAAAATCTCCAAATTCACTCTTTAGCAAAAAACTTATCCCATTCGATCACATCTCAAAACAACCCCGCCTTAGCTCAACACTGTAATCACCGTTGACCAAAGAGCCTGCTTTCGGTATAGGTAGCATGTTCACTCCGTATCGATTTATTTCGTAACTCCCATCAACCCTGCCAAACCAGTAAAAAAATGTCTGCCGAACTGCAACAAAAACTGCAAGCCCTGAAACAACGACTCCTTACCTTACAGGTGCATCTTTGAATTAGATCGCAAAAAGGAAGAACTAAAAAGGCTGGAACATGACACCACTGCCCCTGATTTCTGGAACGATGCCAATAAGGCCCGCCAGGTACAGATAGCCATTGGTAATCTGCAAGACCCCATTGATGGCTGGCAGGGATGCTTTGATGCCACTGAAGATATTGACATCCTGCTGGAATTAGCCAAAGAAGAACAGGACGAAGAAACAGAGATAGAGGCAGCTCAGGCCATCAAGGAGCTAAGCGCTAAACTGGATGCCTTCGAGTTGGAGTGCATGTTTTCCGGTGACCATGATAGCAGCAATGCCATGATCACCATCCATGCCGGTGCTGGCGGAACCGAAGCCCAGGATTGGGTTGATATGCTGCAACGCATGTATATTCGCTGGTGCGAACAACACAAATTCAAAAGCGATATCCTTGACCTGCTCCCCGGTGACGAGGCTGGAGTAAAAAGTATTACCATCATGGTGAAAGGTCGCTATGCTTACGGCTACCTGCGCTCCGAGATGGGCATTCACCGCCTGGTGCGAATTTCACCCTTTGACACCAGCGGCAGACGCCACACCTCTTTTGCCTCGGTCTTTATTTTTCCAGAGCTTGATGATGATATTGAAATTGATATCAATGAAAAAGATCTACGCATTGACACCTACCGGGCCAGTGGTGCTGGTGGCCAGCACATCAACAAAACAAGTTCAGCCATCCGCATCACCCACATACCCACCAATATCGTTGTCCAATGCCAGAATGAACGCTCCCAGCACCGCAACAAAGACATGGCCATGAAAATGCTCAAGGCCAGGCTCTTTGACCGCGAGAAAGAGGCTCAGAAAGAGCAGCACGAAGAAATTAGCGGTGAAAAAAAAGAAATTGGCTGGGGCAGTCAGATTCGCTCCTATGTCATGCAACCGTACAGATTAGTCAAAGACCACCGTACCAATCAAGAATCAGGTAATATTGATGCAGTAATGGATGGAGATCTTGATCCATTCATCCAGGCCTTTCTGCTCTGGCAAAAAAATATCTAATACACTTAAGGGTACCTCAAAAAGTCCTAAAGTTACATTACTCCCGCAGGAGCTGCTGAGCTAAAACAAATTATTGAGTAAAGTTTGCGGTTTACAGTTACCGGTTTACAGTTTGAGGATGTTATCTTTAGCAAATAAGCCTCTCCATGAACTGTAAACCGTAAACCCCGTGTAATTATTAATAAAATAACTCGTGCTTTCAACTGCCATACAAACAGGCTGAAGTTCGATAGTATTCAGATCGCTGAAAGAGCACATTTTTTCATACTCAGGTACGTGGCTAACGAATGGCTGAAAAAAAGCATAGTGCTACGTTGCCAGCAAACCCATTAAAAAAATGTGCCAAATGCGGTACCTGTACCACGGTCTGCCCAGTGGCAATGAATACTGGTCGTGAGTCCCATACAGCTCGCGGCAAACTTCATCTCTTTAGTCAGGCTGAGACGTTTTCGTCACCCTATTATTTTGACCTGCTAGCCAAATGCCTGCAATGCCGAGCCTGCGATACGGCCTGCCCACGTAGTATCGAACCCAGTGCACAAATTCGTACGCACCGAACGGCTCAGACACCCGGCCAGGAACCAGCCTACTACAAAAAACTCCTAACAAGATCTCTACTACGACACCCCAACGCTCAGAAATTAGGCAGTCGCAGCCTGCAGACCCTCCATGAGTTATTGCCCAGCGCAAGCGGCCTCCGCCACCGCCTCGAACTGCTTCTCCCAGGTCTAGCTGACTCTGCGATAGATCAACTACCGCAGCCGTCAGGCTCTGCTTCCCAAAAATTCACCTACTATCCCGGCTGCCTGGCCAGCCATCTCTACCACGACATCCCGCAGGCCATGGCCATTCTGGCTTATAAATGTGATATTTCCCTGAATATCCCCACAGGATTAGGGTGCTGCGGCCTAGCCTCCCACGCCAGTGGTCATGATAGCCAGGCCCGGGAACTGGCCTGGGAAAACATCACCATCCTCTCGCAGAACAATGACCCCATCCTCACCTCATGTGCCTCCTGCTGGAGCCATCTCACCTCCTATCCCCAACTTTTTAAAGATGATCCAGAAAAACTCCACCTTGCCCAGCAAGTTGCCAGCAGGGTAAACGAATTTTCCACCTTTTTCAGCCAACACAATCTCACCTTTAAGCAACAGGGCCAAACCATCTTTTACCACGACCCCTGTCACCTGCTCCACAGAGCTGAACCAATCTTGGCTCCACCGCGAGCACTTCTTATGGCAGCAACCGGCACTAAACCGGTGCAACCTGCTGGCGGGTCCTCCTGTTGTGGTCAGGGCGGGCTCTTTCACCTGGCAAATCCTGAGCTCTCTAAAAAAATCCATGATAATTTGTTAAAAAATATTGTGAACTTACAACCAGCATACGTTGTCACAACCTGTAGCGGTTGCCTCCTGCAATGGCAACAGGGCCTGGTTCGCCACAATTCTAACATCACTGCGCTGCACCTTGCCGTTTTCCTTGCGCAGCAGCTAAGATATTGATATTTATACTTCATCGTAAATTTTCCAAAGGAGATATAATGAAACCATTTCAAAGCCTTATTCTATGCACCCTACTCTTCTGCCTAGCAACTACCAGCCAGGCGGCTGTTGACTGGAAAAGTAATCAGGTAATGCCACCCAAATCCGCCATTCTTGATATGGCTCCCACATTTGACGGCAAAAAGCTCTTTATCCTCACCAAAGGCACTCTCACGCTCTTTGACACTAAGGGTAAAAAAATAGGTTCAACCCCGGTTAATCCCGGTATGGATAGCCTCTCAGTCACCGGCTTTCAACCTGCAGGCATCCCAGAAAAAATCTTTGTCACCAACTCAACAACCGGACAAATTGACGAACTCACCTTCAGCCTGGTGGTGCCAATTGATGACACCGGCAGCCCCTTCCTTGGTAATGCCGAGGCACCAGTCGTTGTTGCCATTTTCAGCGATTTCCAATGACCCCACTGCGCCAAGGCCGGGGCGCTACTCGAGCAGGTGCTCGAGCATAATCCAGACACCGTTAAAATAGTTTTTAAAAA
>JAOZSN010000175.1 GCA_029939635.1 Deltaproteobacteria bacterium | reverse complement strand
TGTAACCACAGAGCAATCAGCCCAAGAAAAACATGCTGCCCTAGAGGCAGGAATTAACCATTTCTTAGAGAAGCCATTCAAACGACAGGAGCTCCTGAAGACCATCGAGAAATTGCTCCTCTAAAAATCACCTACAGCTAACAGTGGCAACACCTCCCCCTTTCTGCTATAGAGAGGTCTATCTATCAAGCAATTTTACATTTCACATTTTCCATATAAAATCCCATGGCCCTGCTGGAAATACTTAAATATCCCAATCCTGCCCTTCGTAAAGAAACGGAACCAATTTCAGAGTTCAATAATGAGCTGCATGAATTGATCAAAAATATGGCTGAAACGATGTATGACGCCCCCGGCATCGGCCTGGCTGCCCCCCAGGTGGGAGTAAATAAACAGCTGGTGGTGATTGATCTTCATCCCAAGGACGAGGAGCGCCAGCTCATTGTACTCATCAACCCAGAGATCAGTGAGGGCGAAGGCTCAGTGGTGGATGAAGAGGGCTGCCTTAGCGTAGTTGATCTCTCGGCCAACGTCAGTCGTTTCGCCCACGTCAAGGTAAAGGCCCAAAATGCCCAGGGCGACCCCATAGAATTTGAGGCTGAAGACTGGTTTGCCCGTGTCATCCAACATGAGGTGGATCACCTGCACGGCATCCTGTTTATAGACCATCTAAGTCGCTTGAAACGGGCCTTATATAAGAAAAAACGAAAAAAACAACTCCATGAGCTCGTGAACATGTCGAAATAGAGAAGTATATGGTGTGATTCTCTATATCTTCTTAATTTATTCATATTCTTCAATTTATGCCGCCATTTAACAACATCATATTCATGGGGACACCGGAATTTGCTGTCCCTAGTTTGCAGACCCTGCTTGATCGTGACGAAACTGTTGTGGCCGTCATCTGCCAGCCTGACAGACCCAAAGGGCGTGGCCGCAAACTGCTGCCGCCACCGGTTAAGGTTTTGGCCGAACAACATGGTATCCCTGTGCTGCAACCCACTAAAATTCGCACTACTGAGTTTCTGGCCGAGCTGAAGGCATACAACCCAGATCTCATTGTGGTCACGGCCTATGGCCGTATCTTACCTGGCAGTTTACTCGAACTGCCCCCCTTAGGCACTATCAATGTCCATGGCTCTTTACTCCCTAAATACCGAGGAGCAGCACCGGTACAACGTGCCATCTTGCAAGGCGAGTCAGAAACCGGCATCACCATCATGCAGCTTGATGAAGGCATGGACACTGGAGACATCCTACTTCCCGGTTCTCTAGCCGTTGAGCCCCATGACACCTCTGCCAGCCTGGCCGTTAAAATGGCGAAACTAGGCGGCACCTTGTTAAACCAGGCCTTGGATCTGCTCCAGCAGGACAAACTCCCCCCCATTAAGCAGGACGATTCCCAGGCCACAGAGGCCCCCATGCTCAGCAAGGAAGAATCAGCCATTGACTGGTCGCGACCAGCCCAGGAAATCAGTTGCCAGATCCGTGGTCTAGATCCATGGCCCAAGGCCAAGACCAGCCATAATGATACCTGGCTCTATCCCTTCTGCCCCGAGGTTGTTGAAACTGCAAGTTCTGCTCCTCCTGGTACGATTATAACTGCGGAAAAAGATGGCATGGTCATAGCCACGGGTGATGGTGGCCTTAAAATCTCTGAGATCCAAGCCCAAGGCAAGAAACGTATGGCCGTGGATGCCTTTCTGCGTGGCTATAAACTCACTCCAGGTGATTACCTAAAATGACCACCGCCTATCTCGACTGTTTTGCCGGTATCAGCGGCGACATGCTCCTAGGCAGCCTGCTGGATGCTGGTATGCCCTTTGACCACCTGCAGGAGCAACTGGCCTTGCTTAAGCTGCACGACTATTCCATCTCCAGCAAACAGCTCACCCTCAATGGGCTGGCCTGCACCAAGGTGCATATCGAGCTTGATCACGACCAGCCCCACCGTAATTTAGCTGACATAAGCGCCATCATTAGCAACTCAGCCCTTGATATCGATATCAAGGATAACAGTCTGGCGGTCTTTGCCGAACTGGCTGCAGCAGAGGCACGAGTCCATGGTACTGCAGTAGAAAATATCCACTTCCATGAGGTGGGAGCAATTGACGCCATCCTTGATATTGTCGGTGCCGCCATTGGCTTTGCTTTTTTTGATATCGACCGGCTGGTGGCCTCACCCCTGCCCATGCCCCACGGCTTTGTAGAATGTGCCCATGGCAAGTTACCCCTGCCTGCCCCGGCAGTGGTAGAATTATGTCAAGATATGGAGGTATATGGTGTTGATTTGCAACAGGAAATGATCACCCCAACGGGTGCAGCAATCATTAAGGCCCTGGCCGAAACGATAGGCCCTTTGCCGCCATTACTGCTTGAGAAAAAAGGCTATGGCTCCGGCAACCATCTCTTTGAGGATGGTCGCCCTAACCTGCTGCGCCTCATCATCGGCCAGGAACAGAAGGTAGATGAATGCCAGGAGGTGGAGGTCATTGACTGCCACCTTGACGACTGGTCACCAGAGTCTTTCCCGTGGCTCTCAGAGAAACTCTTTACCGCCCGCGCCCTAGATGTCAGCCTCATCCCCATACAGATGAAAAAAGGACGACCTGGCTTCTTATTACGTGTTATTGCCAACCCAGCCCATGGTCAGAGATGTAAAGAGATCATTCTCAGCGAAACCACCGCCATTGGCCTGCGTTTTCGTCGAGAACAACGTCTCACCCTGCCCCGCCGTCAGGTACTAATAGAAACCAGCTATGGTGAGATGGAGGCCAAAGAGGTACAGACGCCCGAGGGCAACAAAATATATCCAGAATATGAAGAATGCTGCCGCCTGGCCAAGGAACAGGATGTCCCCCTGCAAGAAATCTATGATGAAGTAAAAAGACATGGATAGGGTGGTAATGGCCATTGCCACGGGCTTCTACACCGGCTACATCCCACGATGCCCAGGCACCTGGGGTACCCTGGTGGCCTTCCCCCTCCACCTGGCCCTTATTCAGCTACCAAGCACCTATTATTACAGTGCATTACTGGCCATTTTATTATTGGCCATTATCACTGCTGGCATGGCTGAAAAAATCGTTGATTATGCCGACCCCGGCCTGGTGGTCATTGATGAAATCATCGGCATGCTCATCGGTCTCATCGCCGTACCCCTCAGCCCCCTGGCCTTTGTGGTGGCCTTTATCCTCTTCCGTTTTTTTGATATCCTCAAACCTTTCCCGGTGGGCTGGCTGGACAAACACCTGCACGGCGGCACTGGCATTGTTCTTGATGATGTTATGGCCGGTATATACACCTTGGCCTGTATGCAAGGGCTCATCGCCCTGGGCCTCATCAGTTGATCTAACCTAAAGCAGCAATCTCTGCCTGCATTGCCGCAATAACCGCCAAGGGATCGCTGACCTTGGTGATAGGACGACCCACCACAACATGATCAGCCCCAGCAGCAATGGCACGACCTGCGGTCATGATACGTGTCTGATCATCGCTGTCATCCATAATATTGGCTCCTGGCCTGATACCGGGGGTAACCATGATCAGCTTATCGCCCAGACCATCGCGTAACTTAGCAGCCTCAACACCAGAACAAACCACCCCGTCACACCCCAGCTTCAAGGCCCGTTTGGCCCGAAAATAAACCAAATCTTCAATGGACTGGGTCATGCCCATGGCACGTAGATCTTCCTCACCAAAACTGGTAAGCACCGTAACGGCCAACAGTTGCAAATCACCACGCTCCTCTAGGGCCGCCTCTATAATGGCATCATTGCCATGAATGGTGGCCAAAGAAACACCATGGGCCTGAATCTGGGCCACGGCCAGTTTTACAGTCTCAGGGATATCGAAAAATTTAAGATCAAGCATCACCTTGTGGCCCCGATCAACAATCCAGTCCACGACATCGAACCAACCGGCCATAAAGAGTTGCAGACCAACCTTGTAATAGCCAAGGCTAGCCTCTGTCTTTTTGACAAATTCCTTGGCTGTAGCTGGATCAGCCACATCTAAGGCGAGAATAATTCTTTCATTTAAAGGGATGTTTTTGGCCATATTGAGAATCCTTCAGAATAAAGACTTCGAAGTCTACATGTAGCTAGGGCTGTCGAAGTCTTGCGCTATCTGCGCCTTTACGGTAAAAACTTAAAATAGACAACTTACTCAAAACAGTTAAAGAAACCAAGTATTAAGGAAAACCCATGCCCAAACAATTACGCCCCGACAGCTATGCCCGTCACACCCTGGAGCGTTATACCGGTTCATCGGTAAAGGAATTTCGTTCCAACATCCTGCTCTGTAATTTTCAGCGTTATATTGAAAGTTTCAGCGAACACACAGAGAATCCTATTATTTCTGGCTACTGGCAGGTGGTTCATGATGAAACACGGGATATCTCCATTATCAATTATGGAGTTGGTTCTCCTTCAGCTGGTATTGCCATGCACTGCCTCTCCTACCTGGACAATATCAACTCAGTACTTATGCTTGGCATGTGCGGCGGCATTGATGATGAATGCGAGATTGGCGACCTTCTCATCCCCACCGCTTCCATCCGTGATGAGGGCACTAGCATCCATTATCTCCCCAAAAATGTCCCTGCCCTGCCCTGTGTTGAGATAAATCGCATTTGTGAACAAATCATCCAACAAAACATGTCCAAGCCACCCCGCTCAGGCATCATGATGACCACGGATTATCGTATGTGGGAATTTGATCAAGAATTTATCGAATACATCCTCAAGCATCGCATTATCGCCATTGATATGGAGATCGCCACCATGTTTGCTGTGGGTTATGCCCTTAATCTGCCCACTGGTGCCTTAATGCTCATCTCTGACCTGCCCCTGCGCAAGGGCGGCATCAAGAGCAAGAACAGTGCAAAAGATATCTTTCATAGCTATACCAGTGAGCATCTGAAGATGGGGGTGCGTATCTGTGAAGAGATATCCAAAAGAAAAGAGGCATTTTCCAGCAATACATTTACCAGCCCATTTTGTGGCGGTGTTGCCGAATAGAACAAGGCAGGTTTCAGGGGCCAGGTGCTATGCAATATATTGATTTTCATACCCATGCCTTTCCTGATGAACTGGCCGCCACCACCATCCCGGCCCTGGAGAAGATAGGCAATGTCAAGGCAGCCCTGAACGGCAGCAGTGCGGACTTGCTGCGCTCCATGGACAGGGCCAACATCAAACAGAGCGTAATCTGCTCCATTGCTACCCGCCCTAACCACTTTACTGCAATCTTGGATTGGTCACTAACTCTTGCCAATGACCGACTCATCCCCTTGGCCTCTGTGCACCCAGATTCAGCGCATGTGGTGAAGGAAGTAGCTCAGATCAAAGAAGCAGGCCTGGCGGGCCTGAAACTTCATCCCTTTTATCAAGATTTTTACCTGGACGAGGAACT
>JAOZSN010000174.1 GCA_029939635.1 Deltaproteobacteria bacterium | reverse complement strand
CCGTTGGCTGCCAAGATCAAGCAAGGGGAGTAACAAGACAAGAACATCCTAGAAAAAGGGACAACTTCAGGAAGTGAATACACCTTTTGATCAATAAAATTGGCAGGTTACCAGCAATTCACTGTTTATTAAACGGCCTTTTTTAGCATTAAAAAGAGTTGTTTAAGCCCGAAATAAAGCCTAAATGACTGCTATGCGTTTTAATTGGATCATTAGTACTTACTACTGGGCACCTTGAATAACTACTTTTTGCGCCTATAGCGGCAAAATGACGATACAATAACTCTTCGTAGCTTCTGACCCGTGCCACATAGCGTACAGGTTCATTGCCACGCGCATAGCCGTAGCGCAGATCTTTATAATATTTCTTCTGAGCCAACAATGGGAGGACATCTTTCATCTCATGCCATTGGTCAGGGTCTTTAGCTAGTTTTTTGGCCAGGGATTGGGCATCACGAAAATGACCACGACCAATATTGTAAGCGGCAAGAGCTAACCAGGTCTGATCTGGTTCTGGGACATGGGCCACCATCTTTTTCATCTTGGCGAGAAACGTGGCCCCGGCATAAATATTTTGGGAGGCATGGAGACGATTTGTCACCCCCAAGGATTTGGCCACAGGTTGAGTCAGCATCATTAAGCCCCGTACGCCGGTGGGGCTTTTGGCCTTTCTATTCCAATGGGATTCCTGATAACTTTGGGCCGCCAGCAATGCTGGTTCAATACCATTTTTATGAGCGGCATCAATGAAAAACTCTTTATAGGGGGGAAGCCTGGTTTCTACCCTGGCTAAAAACTTATGGGTATCAACATAATCAAAGGCCTCAACAAAACCATAATATTTATCAAGGGTATGCCCCAGGCGCTGCTTGCGATAGTTGGCAAAAAAATCAGTCATGGCCTGTTTCAGGGTAGGGTTGTTTTTAGCCAACATCCAGGCCAGCTGTGACCCCTTGGCCAGAGTATATTGATTTTTCAACTCCATATGATACCGACGTTCAATATTATAGAGGGTTGAGTCACTTATGGTACATTCAATTTTCTGCTCAGCAACCTGGGCCAAGAGCATGGCAGTGTTATATTCAGAGCTTGCTGTCCAGCTGATATCGGGGTAGCTGGACAAGGAATCAATATAACTACTGTCAGCAGCTACGATGATAGCCAAACCAGCTGCATCTTTTTCATTGCGAATACGCTTAGTACCACGCCGACAGATTAAGAGTTCATCGGTCTGTTGATAGACAGGTCCATAGGCAAACTCCTCTTTGCGTAGGTCATTTACCGTTAGCCCAGCTGCCGCCAGATCTCCCTCCTTGTTACGTAAGCCCTGCAAGACATCTTTAGTGGAATTATAGACCTTATACTCTACCTCAACCTGGAGAACATCGGCAAAGGCCTGGGTCATGTCATACTCAGGCCCGGTGAGTTGATTGTCTCGATCATAATAGTAGGTGGTGGGGAGGTTGGTTGTTAAAACCGTTAATTTGCCGCGCTCTTGAATCGCTTGTACTGAGGATGAAGCAGAATCCGAACTCTGACCACAGGCACATACTAGCAACAGCGTTATGCCAAGTAAAAGAGGAGAATATAGTGTTTTAAGAGATGTCATGGTGCGTGGGAAATCCCCATAAGGGCTATTGACAACTAGCAGGCCTGAAAGCGCTGACGGCAGGATCGACACAGGCCGTACAGCCATTAGGGTATGTCTTGTGTAAACCAGCAGCCAGCTGGCCACACACAGGCATATAGTCACTGGTACATACCTGAGGTCGTGGCTCCTGGCATTGACTTAAATCAATGGTATTATTCAGTGGCGATACAAGCGATATAGGGGCACACCCCGAAATCGCCAGTGCCGTGAGTACGTAAAAGAACCCTCTATACGTTGCCATGTACTTACTCCCCTTTCTCCGGCAGGGTAAGCACTTTACCATTACGTAAAACATCCACCGTCACCTTTTTGCCGCTCTGGTTGAGGGCGTATAAATAATCACGCAACTCAGTGTAAAACTGTGGATCATTATTCACCACCAAATCACCCACCTTGAGAATAATATCGCCTCCCACCAGCATTTCTTCGCCATTAATAGTAATTGACAGAGTACTTGGTTTCAGACCAATCTTGCCACCCCACGAGGCACCAGACACACTCTCCACCAGGAAACCAAATTCTTGGGGAATATTGAACAGGCGGGCAAGACGATCACTGACAAGAACTCCTTCAATGCCCGACCAGGTCTCTACCCTGTCCATTAAGGCCACGCACTGGTTGGTGGTGACAGCAAAGGCAATGCCATTGAAGGCACCAGCAGAACTTCTAATGTGGCTGGCAATGCCAATGACCTCACCCTGCATATTAAAAAGAGGTCCGCCAGAATTGCCTGGATTCATAGCAGCATCGGTCTGAAATACCTCCATGGTTCCACTACCTAGCATGGCAGGGGTATGAAAGCGTGAGCTAATATGACCGACACTCAAAGAGTGGCTATAGCCAAAAGGCGCGCCAACCACAAAGACCTTCTCGCCAACGCGAACCTTGTCTGAATCTGCCAGCACGGCAGGTGTAGGTAGGTTGACCTTTTCGGTCAGCTTAATCAAGGCAATATCACCATAATGGGCCGAGGCTATCACCTTGGCCTTTGATGTTTGGCCATCCAAGAAGGTAACAGTGACCTCTTCTGCAGTCTGGATCACATGGGAGGCGGTGAGAATAGTTCCTTCATTATCAATGAGAATACCAGAACCCTGGTCACCACTGGCCACCTTGACATCATCTATTTCATCCTGTGAAACAGCCACCGATGTCTCTGAGATGGATAAGATATCCACCACAGCGGGATTGACCATATCAAAGAGATCTGGCAGGGATTGAGCTGAAACAAGGAAAGGAAACAGAAAAACAGCAAGCCACAGAGACAGGGAAGTAGTGAGATAACGCATAATAAAGACTCCATTGTGTGTATGAAGGTTAACGGTTTACGTTTACCATTTTAATACAACAATTTCAGTGGCAGAACCAGGGGGGATAGAAAGCAAAACCTAACCAGAAACATATAGTAATACAACCAGTTATTTCATCACGGGATGATACCGGGGGTAATTAAAACGTAGCGCCCAAAGAGAAATAAAGGCTCCAATACTGCTCATCAGCCAAACCCAGGCCTAAATAAAAGGGACCAAGGAAAGTATCAGCAGCCAAGTAGATGCTGCCAGCGTAGATAATATTATCACTCCTGAATTCAGCACCATGTTCCTTATACCAGGTTTCACCAGCCTCCAGACTGAAACCGCTGTAGAGTGGCATCCCCAGGGTACCAAAGAAACCACTATCGGAAAGACTATAGCGATAAAGCAAAGCACCAAAGGCAGCATGATCGCCAGACACAGCATTGGTGGGCAGGCCGGAGAGATTAAAGAGACCACCTAAGGTATAGAAGGTGGTGAGATCTTGGGAACTATCAAAATTTTCAGCCGTGAAGGTCTTACCATATTTGACACGAGGCAACAGGGTATGACGCCCTAAGCTGTATGCTCCCTGGCCCCGAAAAGAGGCTTGCGAGAAATCCATCTCACTGCCCCATTCCACCATCTGACGAGACCAGCGTAGTTCTGCCCCATGGCCCTTGTTGGGAAAAAAGGGATGACTCATCGAATCAATGATGAGCTGGGCATAGGCCACCACTGATTTCTGATGTTCCGTATTGTTGACAAATCTGGCTCCGGATGTATCCACTGCAATAAAACTGATACTGGGCTCCACATCTTTGACCACTGTGCCGATCTCAAACTGCATCGTGCGATTAAGGTTAACACCAAGTCCTAAAGTGGCACCATACTCGGTGACTGAGGCAGGAACAGACTCATCAAGGTCAGCCTCAATGGTGTGGCTGCCAATGATGGTAGGAGAAATATAGACCTGTTTATTGCGATAAAAGATATCTGGGCGGAGATAAAAGAAATGATCCAGATCCAAAGGCTGATAAAGTTCACTAAAAATCAGCTTTTCCTGGCCAAAGGTCAGGCGAGTACGCCACTCACCAGCATAGCTATTCAGACCGAACATAACATATTCAAACCGCACCAAATAATCGCTAGTGCCGCTAAAATCATCCTCAAAGCCAAAGGCAAATTTGAGCTGACCATTGCTGTCCCAACTGGGCAGGGTAGACACATTAAGAGTAGTACCAGCAGCATCCTGGCCAATTTCATAGGTGACATCATCAAAAAGCCCCAAACTGTAGATTGCCAGTAAATCCTCATCGAGCAAATCTGCATCCAAGGGCTGTCCTTCATGATGATGGAGAAAACGCAAAATGGTCTCGTCATGGAGGAATGTTTCATTATCTAACGTAAGGGCGCAAATAACGGGAGGTTCATAGACGGGTGGGGAGCGGTGGACCCGACGATACTCCTCATACTCAGCCGCTGACAATGTATAGGGAGTGAGTTTCTGCTCATACTCGGCAGCAGTCGTGTCTGCGCCAATCTTGATAATCTCCCTATATTTATGCGCATCCAAGGGGGTATAGCCAGTGAGATCAGGGGAGATAAGAATCTCATTGTCTTTCAGGGTGAGGATGACATCATTAACATTCTTGCGCATGAGAATATTGGAGAGTTGACCAAGAACAGCAAGCAAATTGGAAAAACGGGCATCCTTATCAAATGGCGTGCTTATGTCCACCACAATAAGGATATCCATATCCATCTCTTGACGCATAACATCAACAGGAAGATTATCAGAGATTCCGCCATCAACCAGAATGGTATCATTGATGGTAATGGGTTCAAAACCACCTGGAATGGACATAGAGGCATAGATTGATTCAGCCAAGGAGCCAGACTTAAGGACAACAGTATCACCATTCTCAAGGTTGCAGGCCACGGCACGATAGGGGATTTCCAGCTGATCAAAATCATTAATCTGGGCAACAGGAAGGGTCTTTTTTTGCAAAAACTGCAACATCATCTGGCGCTTGAAGAGGCCAGTCCCAACACCGATATTATTAGCGCTATCCACCCCGACCTTGAGCTGACCAGGGAAATCACGTTCCAACAATTTCCGACGAAAAGGCAGCAGACTGCGATCATAGGAAATGGCAATATAGTCATCCCATTTTGTCTCAGTGAGGAGGGAATAGAGCTCATCAGAGCCCATGCCACCGGCATACAACCCTCCAACAAGGGCTCCCATGCTGGTACCAACAATACCAGCAATAGGAATCCTTTTTTCCTCTAAAACCTGGATAACACCTAGATGGGCACCACCTCGGGCACCACCGCCACTGAGCACCAGGCCAATCTGAGGGTGGCCATGTACACTTAGGGGAAGAAAGAAGCAGAGAAAAACAAGAAAGAGAAAGATACATCGAAAAATAGAAAGTGGAAAAACAACTGCAAACTTCTGGCTGGACATAATAAATAATTACCTATGTA
>JAOZSN010000173.1 GCA_029939635.1 Deltaproteobacteria bacterium | reverse complement strand
TCTTTTACCTTCATCCATGCCGTGGCCCAGCGTTATCTTAGTCAACGTCTGCAGGGCCGTCACTATCTCCGTTCTTCACGGGAGGTGGCTGACTATCTCAACCACTCCATGCGTCATCTTAAAAAAGAGGTGTTCAAGGTAATATACCTGGATGCCTCTTTTGCTATTCTGGCCAGTGAGATACTTTTTGAGGGTACCTTGGCCAGTAACACCATTTACCCCAGAGAACTCATCAAGGCCGCCTTGCAGCATGATGCTGCTGCTTTGGTCATAGCCCACAATCACCCCTCGGGGAGTCAGCAGCCCTCAGAGGCAGACAAGGAGTTGACCCGTACCCTCTACCGGGCCTGTCACATCCTTGATATTCGCCTCCTTGACCATCTCATCATCGGCGCTGAAGCCGTGCCGTATAGTTTTGCTGACCATGGTCTTATGTCTGACTATGAGCAGGAGGGGCAATGAGGGAAGCGGGTCTCTATCTTCATATTCCCTTCTGTCAGGCAAAATGTCATTATTGTGCCTTTAACTCGCGACCTGGCAGTCGGGCAAGGGCTGAAAAATATCTGCAGGTGCTAAGCAGCAAGATTAAAGCTGATGGCCGTACGCCGTGGAGCCAGGAACACTCCTTTTCCACCATCTTTGTCGGTGGCGGCACCCCTACCCTGGTCAGTGCCAAGGCCCTGTGTCATCTGCTTGATCTCTGCTTTTCTGTCTTTGCCATAGCGTCTGGGGCAGAGATCAGTATAGAGGCTAACCCCCATAGCGTTAGCCTGGCTGATCTAGAGCTACTACGGCAGGCAGGCTACAATCGGCTCAGCCTGGGTGTGCAATCCTTTGATGATGATCTTCTGACTGGTCTGGGGCGCAGCCATTCGTCCCAGCAGGCCACAGCGGCGTATGGTATGGCACGGCAGGCCGGCTTTACCAATATCAATCTTGATCTCATTTATGGTCTACCTGGTCAGTCCCTGTTGCAATGGCAGCAGAGTCTGGAGACGGCTCTGGCCCTGGCTCCGACTCATTTGGCCCTCTACGAGCTGACCATTGAGGAGGGGACTCGTTTTGGCACCCTGGCAGCAGAAAAAAAGCTGTCCCTGCCCAGTGAGGATGAACTGGCCGATATGGAAGAGCTCACTCGGGCATTACTTTCCTCCTATCACCAATATGAGATCTCCAATTATTCGTTGCCTGGCCATGAGTGTCGGCATAATGTAAATTATTGGCATAATGGCTCCTATCTTGGTGTTGGTGCTGGTGCCGTCTCTTTTATGGCAGGCCAGCGTATAAACGAGGAGGCAGACCCTGTTCGCTATATGGAATGTGTTGGGCGCGGGGAATCAACGAGTAAAGAGGAAGAATCCTTAAGCAGCAAGGCACGTTTTCGTGAAACCATAATTATGGGCTTACGTATGGTGGATGGTTTAGATATCTCTGCCCTGCAGCAGCGTTTTGGTCTGAGCCTGGAAGATGTCTATGGTTCCCTCTGCCAGGAGTTGTCTGAACAGGGATTACTTCTCCTGGAGGATGACCGTTTGCGCCTGCCGACAGCGATGCTGCCCCTGGCAAACCAGGTATTATCTCAGCTTGTCTAGACCCTGGGTAGATGTTTGGGCTATAATGGTGGCAATGGTATTTTAGGGTACCTTTATTAGATTTACTGGGAGGTTGGGGCATGGCACAGGATGGTAAGAGGCGGCGGGGGGTGATCATTGGTGGCTCAGGATTGCTGGGTGGCACCTTGGTGCACCATTTTAAGAAACAATGCCCCCAACTTGAACTCTTAGCCCCCAATAGCAAAAAACTGAGCCTACGTAACCAGGAAGATATTTTTGCCTATTTTCATGAATATCGTCCAGATTTTATCATCAATACTGCCATTACAGCCATAGACTCTGACCCTGAGATGGCCTACCAGGTGAATTATCTTGGCTGTATCAATCTGGCCAAGATGGCCCAGGCCTTTCAAATCCCCTTTATCCATATCAGCTCTGCCGCAGTGCTGCCGACTGGCCATGATCTGGCGGAGTCTGAGTCGTTACCCTTAGAGCCATCCTTGACTAATTACGCCAAGTCAAAGCTGATGGCAGAAAAAACCCTGCGTCATCTTGGTGAGTCTGCTGGCCTTGACTATACCATTATCCGCATGGCCATTGTCTACGGTAAGCATGACCATAAGGTGCAGGGCTTTCATAAACTGCTCTATGCCGTTGCCGCCCAGACCATGCCCATGCTCTTTACCAACCAAGGGGTGGTGCACTCCTACTCTAATGCCCGTAAGTTTCCTTACTTTGTCCACCATGTCCTGCGGCAGCGCCAGGAATTTTCACAACAAACCTATCATTTTGTTGATCCTGAGCCTGTGGAGCTGGCTGATATCATTCTAACGATCAAGAGGTATCTGCAGCAGGGACGCCCTTTGGGTATCTATCTCCCTCTGCAGCTTGCCAAACTCGGGGCCAAGGGGGTGGAGTTGTTGGTTAAGGCCCTTAATAAGATGGGGGTAGAGGCACGCATGCCTGGTGAGCTTATGTTTTTGGAGCAATTTTATGAGAGCCAGACCCTGACAGCTAAGAACCTGCACTATTCGAGTTTTATTGACCCCTACCCGGATGATACTGTCTATAACCGTTTACCAGATCTCCTGGAGTATTATCTGACCCGCTGGGAGCATTTGAATTTGATTTCCAGCTATAATGAGGGACATTTCGACCCATACGGTTCTTCCGACAAATTTGCTGCTGATCCAGCCGCCTTGGTGGAGGATATTCATGGCGGTAGAGTGCACCCTTTTTGTGACACCGTGGATATTAAGGGAGATGGAGAGTAAGGCACTAATAAGTTGATTTTTAGGGGTTTTTCGCTACTATATGGAATAGGTGAGTATTTAAAATCTTAATCCGGTGTCTACCATGTTTGTCAGTTTCGCAAAAAAGTGCTGACTGACGCGGCAACCTTCCGTAACGTGTTGATATTACGTGTGGCGTTAGCCTGCATTTTACCTTTTACGGGTCTATTATGTTTGGTTTTGGCAAGAAGAAACAAATTAAAGGATTGATGAAGGAGGGTATGACTCGGGCCCAGAAGAGGGCCAGGGTACAGACCTATATGTCCTTCTATGAGGGTAAGATCCGTTCCCTGGAGAATAAGAAGTTGACCCCACCGCTACTGATGCTGGCCTGTAAGGATGCCCCTGTAGAGCCAGGTATTCTCGATACCAAGCCTAAACGTGAGCGTTATTTCAAGAAATGCCTCAAGTATTATAAGCAACAGCTCAAACTCGTCGAGAAAGAGGCGAATGCCCTGAAGATCTATTAAAATAACAGCATTGAATTTAAAGAAGTAAAGAAATACAGAAGTATAGAATAGCCGGAAATACCCTTCTCTCGACTTCCATCTTTTTCCCCCTATGCCCAAGAAAAAAATACAATACGGCTGCAAGGAATGTGGTGCAACCTTTGCCAAATGGACAGGGCAATGTTCTGAGTGTAAAGAGTGGAACACGGTTGTTGAGTTTTCGGAGCCAAAAGTTGCAGGCTTTCAAGGTTATAGTGGACAGCTGCAAAGTGTGCAGCGCATGGCGGATATTAAACCGGAATCCATTCAGCGTTTCAGTACAGATCTGGCCGAGCTTGACCGTGTCTTGGGTGGCGGGGTGGTGCCTGGTTCTGTTATTCTCATTGGCGGAGACCCTGGGGTGGGGAAATCAACCGCTCTTTTGCAGGTCAGTTGTCATCTCAGCGCCAGCAAAAAAATTCTCTATGTCAGCGGTGAAGAATCCTTAGAGCAGATTGCCATGCGAGCCCGCCGTCTTAAGTTGCCAGATAAAGACCTCCTGCTCCTGGCCGAGACGCGACTGGAACAGATATGTGCCTTGGCTGATAAGGAAAAGCCGGAATTGCTGATTATTGATTCCATCCAGACCATGCAGGTGGCAGAATCAAACTCAACGCCTGGCTCTGTCAGTCAGGTGCGGGATTGTGCGGCCCGACTCACCACCTTTGCCAAGCAGACCGGTACAGCTATCTTTTTGGTTGGTCATGTCACCAAGAGTGGTGATTTAGCAGGGCCCAGGGTGCTGGAGCATATTATTGATGTGGTTTGCTACATAGAGGGCAACCATGACAGCCGCTTCCGCATCATGCGGGCGGTGAAGAATCGTTTTGGGGCAGTGAATGAGATCGGTGTTTTCGCCATGACTGAACAGGGCATGCGGGAGATCAGCAATCCTTCCGCCATCTTTTTGAGCCGTCACCAGGAGGATATGTCCGGCTCTGTGGTTATGGTTGTCTGGGAGGGTAGTCGTCCTTTATTAGTGGAAATTCAGGCCCTGGTGGATGAGGCTGCTGGTGAACATGTCCGCCGGGTAACCGTTGGCCTGGATCAAAATCGCTTGGCCATGCTGCTGGCTGTTCTTCACCGCCATGGGCATATTGCCAGCCATGGTCAGGATGTTTTTATTAATATCGTCGGTGGCGTGCGGGTGGCCGAGACCTCGGTTGACCTAGCCCTCATCCTGGCCCTGGTCTCCAGCCTGCAGGATACCCCCCTGCCCCATGATTTAGTGGTTTTCGGTGAGATAGGGCTTGCAGGTGAGATTCGGCCTGTACCCAGTGGTATTGAGCGCTTGAAGGAGGCAGCCAAGCACGGCTTTACCAGAGCCATTGCCCCCCATGGAAATTTACCCTCTAAGCCTATTAGTGGTCTTACCTGCCACGGTGTTACATCACTGGTTCAGGCCCTCAAAGTTATGGAAAAGTTGTAACTATTCAGCAGAAGAGAATATGTATGGGGAATTTTTGAAAGAAGGGCGCTCTAAGCCGATTGACAGCCCTTTGTAGAGATGGTAAAAGATTTTCTTCCTGTGTTTTAAGGAAGTGCCTTTGGGCAAAAAGCGTGGAGGAGTGGCCGAGTGGTCGAAGGCGGCGGTCTTGAAAACCGTTGAACTAACGTTCCGTGGGTTCGAATCCTACCTCCTCCGCCAGTTTGTATGCAAAGGGAACATATTGTTGTACCGGTCGGAGAGGTGACCGAGAGGCCGATGGTGCTCGCCTGCTAAGTGAGTGTCGGCGAAAGTCGACCGAGGGTTCGAATCCCTCCCTCTCCGCCATTTGTATGTTTCAAGAAGTTCGATAAGACATGATAGCCCGCAGCCTGTAAAGGTTTGCGGGCTTTTTTGTTTGCCCGGCATGGCGGGCAACCCCAGCCGCGTTAAGCAGGCGTCACCCCGGCCAGGGGGAAGACAATCCGAATCGCAAGGGCGTTGTTGGTAACAGCAGGGTCTGAAGGAAGCGATAGGAAGTGAGCGGTACATAGCGTACGCGAACCTGATTCGGCGTTGCGGGAGGGTAAACGTCCAGGTAAGCGAACTTGTGAGACTCCGAAATAGCGTGATGCCCGATGTTAGCGGCCACCTGAAAATGTAGCAAAAATGGCCATTTGAAAATGTCGGCA
>JAOZSN010000044.1:16981-19277 GCA_029939635.1 Deltaproteobacteria bacterium | reverse complement strand
TCCTGCCCATCACTGCCATAGCCCTTAATCACCAGGGCAACAAGGCCGCCACCACCGGGGAAGACAGAATGATACGTATCTGGGACATGGCCAGCGGCAACTGCCTGCAAACCATTGAAGACGACGAGGACATGGTGAATTCAATCCTATTCGGCAATGATGGTTTTTCCTTAATCACCGGCAGCAATACAGACCTAATAAAAACCTGGGACCTCACCTCTGGAAAAAACATCCTGCTCCTTGATGGGCGCGGAGACGGATTTACCCAGCTCATAGAAGGCCCCAACGCAACCTCATTTATTTCCAGCAGCAGAAACGGTTCCGTGGTATTATGGAAGATCATTTATGATCTTAACTTTGACTCATAAAATAGAAAGCCGAAGACAAAAATGTCCTTTTTTAAACAACTCATACAACTCTTCTTTCCAAAACAGGTTCGGCTGGACAGCTTTGGCCGGACTGACACTGGTCTGCTCAGGCAGGCTAACGAAGATAGCTATGCCCTACTCGCCGAACGGGGCATCTATCTGGTGGCCGATGGCATGGGAGGACATAATGGCGGCGAGGTAGCCAGTCGCATGGCCATTGAATCGACCCTGACCGCCATATCAGAAGAGGACATCCGCAAAAACAAAAACAATGCCTTGGCCTGTCGGCATCTTCTCATCCAGGCCTTTCGGCAAGCAAACCAAGATGTCCTCACTGCTGCGGCCAAGGATGAAGAACTCCTGGGCATGGGCTGCACCATGATCTGTGCCCTCACCACAGGCCGTCAAGCGCATCTCTGCCATGTGGGAGATGTCCGAGGCTATCTTTTCAGGAAAGGGGAATTAATACAGATCACCAGTGATCATTCACTGGCAGCAGGAACAAACAAGAAGGGCATAGCAAAAAATGTCGTCACTCGCTGTATAGGTGTCACCATGGAACAAGACCCAGAGTACCACTGTGTCGAACTCAAGAGCAAGGACCAGATCCTCCTCTGCTCAGACGGCCTATGGAACATGGTTGACGACAAAACCATCACCACCACCCTCCAACAAGCCACCAACCCAGAACAGGCCTGCACTACCCTCATAAACCAAGCCAATGACGCCGGTGGCCGCGACAACATCACTGCCATCATCATCCGAGTTGACGCCAACAGCTGCCTGTTATAAAAGCAGTTGTCAGTTGTCAGTTGTCAGTTGTCAGTTGTCAGGATACCAACCAAAACACAAAAACCAGCACTAATAATAGTGCTCCAGGTTAAAAGCGGTGGGGTGGGCCAGATTCGTTCATTCAGGTCAGGCGGCAATAGCAGTACTATGCCGCCTATCCTGAATGGGCGAAGATGGTGCGCCCCACCACTTTTAACCGCATTCGGAGTAGCCGCAGGAGTGGCAAATAGAACAGCCCCCCTCATGCTCCACCACGCCGCCGCATTCAGGGCAGGCACCAAACATCTGATTACTCTCCCCCTCATCCCGACAGCTACCGCCATTACCTGACTGCTCCATATGCTGCCTGATTGCCTTGGCAATGGCATCAGCACATGACACAACCTTATTTTTTCCTAAACCATAGGGCTTATGACAACTGATACCAATAAGCTGTTTGACAATGGGCTCAGGTGACAGGCCGGAACGCCAGGCCAGGGAGACGAGGCGACCAATGGCCTCACACTGGCTGGCCGCACAACCACCTGCCTTACCCACCATATTAAAAAGCTCAAACTGCCGACATTGCTCATCCTCATTAATGGTGACATACATGGGGCCACAACCAGTCTCCATCTGAAAGGTGGAACCGGTCAGGCTGCGAGGCCGATCCTTTTTCACCAGTCTCGGGCCTTCTGGGGCTACTGCAACCTCTTTCTTTTTCTTGGCCGTGGAACCGGTGGAAAGTACCTGATTTTCTCGACAGCCATCGCGATAAATCGTCACCCCTTTACAGCCGGCCTTATAGGCCCGCATATAGGTCTCATGTACATCCTGCTCGCTGGCGGTGTTGGGAAAATTGATGGTTTTACTCACCGCGTTATCGGTCTGGCGCTGGATTGCAGCCTGAATAGCAATATGATTCTTGGGACTGATATCATGGGCGGTTTCAAACACCTGACGGTATTTAGCAGGAACCTCAGAAAGACCCTGCACAGAACCATGCTCCGAGATTTTCTTCAGCAGTCCTGGAGAATAAAACCCTTCTTCCTTAGCAATCTCCGCAAAAACCGGATTCACCTCAAAGAACTCATCATTATCCATGACCCGCCGCACAAATGACACGGCAAAGAGCGGTTCCACACCACTGGAGCAGC
>JAOZSN010000044.1:0-16971 GCA_029939635.1 Deltaproteobacteria bacterium | reverse complement strand
CGCCAGAATGGAGATGGTGCCCGTGGGAGCGATGGTGGTCCTGGTGGCATTTCTCACCGGCGTGGAAGGATCTCGCTGACCGTAGATACTCTCAGGAAAATTGGGAAAGGCACCTCGTTGTCGACCAAGATCGACAGAGGCGGCAAAGGCAGTATCATTAACAAATTTCATCACCTTCTCAGCGGTTTCCACTCCCTGCTCTGAGGAGTAGGCATGGCCAAGCTTGATAAGCATGTCAGCAAAGCCCATAACACCAAGACCGATCTTACGGTTGGCCTTGGTCATTTTTTCAATCTCTGGCAATGGATAATTATTGATATCCACCACGTTATCAAGGAAATGAACGGCCTTGGTCACCACATCAGTCAGCTTGTCATAATCAAGCTCACCATCAACCACCATATTAGACAGATTTATAGAGCCAAGATTACACGATTCATGGGGCAGCAGGGGCTGCTCACCACATGGATTGGTGGACTCGATATCTCCCACGGCAGGAGTCGGATTTTCAGCGTTCATCCGGTCAATAAAAACAATCCCTGGCTCCCCTGAAAACCAGGCCTGATGGACAATCTGTTTAAAAACCTTAGTAGCACTCTTGGTGGTCACCACCTCATTATTGCGGGGGTTGATGATCTCGTAATCATCATTATTTTCCAGGGCATCCATGAAGCGGTCGGTGACGGCAACAGAAATATTAAAATTATTGAGCCTGGAAAGGTCTGACTTCACATTGATAAAGTCCATGATATCAGGATGATCAACCCGTAACATGGCCATATTGGCACCTCTCCTGGTACCACCCTGCTTAATGGTTTCGGTGGCAACATCAAAAACAGACATAAAGGAGATGGGCCCAGAAGAGACCCCCTTGGTGGAATGGACAATATCTCGATGGGGCCGAATGCGCGAAAAGGAAAAGCCCGTACCACCACCACTCTTGTGGATTAAGGCCGTCTGTTTCACGGCCTCAAAGATAGACTCCATGGAATCCTCAACTGGCAGCACAAAACAGGCAGAGAGCTGACCTAATTTGCGGCCTGCATTCATCAGGGTAGGCGAGTTAGGCATAAAATCAAACTCCGCCATCATGGTATAAAAATCCATGGCCAGGCGGTCAATATCTGCAGCAGGATCAAAGGCGGTATCCGCTGCAGCGATGGTGCTTGCTACCCGCCACAACATATCCCTGGGGCCTTCAAGAACAGCTCCCTTTTCATCCTTAATAAGATAGCGTCTCTCTAGGACACTTATGGCATTATCAGCAAAAACTGGCTCTGGCGCATGAGCCGGGACAACCAAGGCAGACATCTTTTTTGACATGGGGGGTTCTCCTTGAACGAGATCAAAACGTATGAGATGGAAACAGTGGCAACCATCGTCCATTTTTGAAAGAAATGGAAACGGGAAAATTGCCGACAGTACTTTTGGCTATAAACGACGTATTAAAAAATTATTTTACCGATAGAACAGGCGCTGAAAGCACTTGATACAGTGAAAGGGATACCAAATATACCCCCACATGACGTCCATACCAAATATGGTAGAGACCTGAATAGAAAAGCACACTATGTGCTACTTGTAAAGAAATATGTGGCAGAAATTAACAGACAGGCCAATGAGTAACTAGAATCAAGGAGATAAGAGTACCTACCCATATGATCAGGAAATTATCCCATTTCTCGAAAAGAAAACTGCCATAAAAGGGGTCAACCAGACAACATACTGTAATGATTAAAATTTAACGAAAACAGCCTCACATAGCCCCATCGAAAAGATAGGTAGACAAATAAAAACAAACACCAATCATGGCGTCGGCAAAACATAGCCCTTCTGAATGGCGTATTTAATAAGATCAGCGGTATTATTGATAGCCAGTTTTTTGAGTAGATTAGCACGATGGTGCTCAACAGTACGGGTGGAGATGGAGAGTAATTCTGCAATGTCTCGACTGGTATGGCCTTCAGCTACCAGCTTCAAGACCTGGCGCTCTCTGGGGGTCAATGAATCAGAAGGAATACCCTTACTGGCCTGACAGTCTCTGATCTCATCATCACGCAATTCATCGGCTAAGCCCGGAGAGATAAAGAGATCCCCGGAAACGGCCTTTTCAATGGCGGTGAGCAGTTCGGTGTCTGAATCTTCTTTAAGAACATAGCCATCCGCCCCAGCGGCCAAGGCATGGCAGAGATACTGCTTGCTCTTATGCATGGTAAGAATGATAATCTTGACGTCCGGACAGATCTTCTTGGCCTCGCCAATAGCCTCAATACCACGCAGGTTAGGCATGGAGATATCAAGAAGAATAATATCAGGGGTAATACGTTTTATAAAATCAAGGAGCTCAAGACCATCGCTCACTTGGCCAATCACAGCCATGGAGGACTCTGATTCGATTATTTTTTTGATTCCATGCCTGATCAGGACATGATCATCAGCAAGGACAACCCGACATGGTTCCATTTTTATATCCCCATAGATATTGTTGTTAGCATAAGCAGCATTTTATCCGCATTCTCGCTTGTGAAACACATAAACAACGAACCGCAGAGGTCACCAGGAATATCCAATGATACAGGGAGGATATTATCTTAATAAAACAAAGAATACTCGAGGTCTGAGCATATCTCCTTCGACATTCGATATTTCTGGTGACCTCGATATTCGTTTTTTTTCACACCGGCACCGTAACCATAATGGTGGTTCCTTTACCAGTGGCACTTTCCACATCCAGAGTGCCGCGCAGAATACGTACCCTCTCAGCCATGGCGGTCAGGCCCATGCCCCTTTCAGCGCTCACCTGGGCTAAAACATTGTCGACATTAAACCCTTTTCCATTATCTTTAACAACGAGAAAAATCCGGCTTGACCGTTTTTCAATGGTAAGCTCAAAATGGCTGGCCTGAGCATACTTGCCCATATTATTCAACGACTCCTGAACAATACGATAGAGCATACGCTGGTAATTCTGAGCAAAGAGGTGGTTGATTTCAATCAAATTAACCTCAGCTTCAATACCAGAAAGGCGACAAAAATTATTGACCAGATACTCTAAGGCTGCATCAATGCCTAAATCGTCAAGGAGCACTGGTGACAAGTCACGCGACAAACGCCGAACATTTTCAATGATATCATTAATAGAGCTCCGTAAATCCTCACACTCCTGTAGGAGCACATCAACCGGCTCATCTCCCAGTCCACCGGCAACACCACGGAGTTGCAACTTTAGAGCGGCGAGGGATTGCCCTAATTCATCATGTAACTCTGCCGAGATACGTTGCCGTTCATTCTCCTGAACGGTGAGCAAATTATTGGAGAGCTGATGAAGCACCTCCTCTGATTCAAGCAAGGCAGCCTCCACCTTTTTACGCTCATTAATCTCGCCAATGAGCTGATCGTTGGCATTAGACAACTCAAAAGTCCGCTGCTCCACTAACTCTTCCAGATGATTACGATGTTTCTCCAACTCAGCCTCAGCCTTCTTACTGCGGTACATGAGCACTGACAGGATGATAACCGTGGTCTCCAGGGCCAAGGCAATGCCAAGAATGGACCAGCCAAATTTCTTATACTTCCATAAAACAGACTGAGGCTCCTCGGTAACAATACTACCCTTGGGCAAATCTGAATAAGAGACATCAAACCACTTCATCTTATTATAATCAAAGGAGAACGTATTGGCTGTGGTCAGCACCTGACCGCTGAAATCATGGCTTTGTCCCCAAATCTGATCAATAACCAATCGTGCCACCCGCTCACCCTGGGCCTCACCACTGATCATCAAACCACCCAACACCCCACTCCCCAGGTAAAAATCCCACATGGTGAGAATAGGGACCTTACAACGGCTGGCAATGAGCCATGCCGAACGATCATAACTGTAGGTTTCGCCAAGCCCATCCGTGGTAAAATTAACTAGCAGGACAAGTTCATTACCAGTTAAACGCCCCAGACGCTCCACCACCTTTGCCATGCTTAAGCCATCGACATACTCAAAAATTATACCAGGAAAATCATGCCGAGCAGCATCCAACAAGGGTTGGAGACGGCGGCCATCAACAGTGTGATCATTGACCACAACCACCTTCACGGTCTCAGGGTACAAATCAAGACCAGAGGCAATGGTGGCGGGAATATTCACATTCTCCACCACTCCTGAAAAGCCTGGCTCATGATAGTCCTCCAGGGGCTCAGCACCGACCTTACCGCAGTAAAAAAACTGAGCATCAGCAAAAAGGTCAACATGGTACTGCACCAATAAATCAATAGCAATATCATCAACACCAATCACAGCATCAAAGACAATATCTTTATACCTAGAGGATATAAGATGCCGCAGGGTGGCAAGGCTTTTAGCGCCATCCTGACGCATGGCATCGAGGTATTCAATATGCAACTCCAGATCATTACGATCCTTAGCCAACAACACCTTGAAAATCCCCTGATTAACATCCTCAACCCACTTGATGCCGTTGTGGTAAGAGTGCAGGACAAAAATATGGTGTTTGGCTTGGGAGGCAAAGGCAGGAGAGATGCCTGCAGCATAAAGACAGAGAAGGAGACTGAGAAAGTATTTCATGGCCAGAAATGAAGCTTTATCAGGTATGTTCGCGGGTGGTGACAAAGGAGATATCAGGCCACTGCTCCTCAACAAAGTTAATATGCCATTGCCCAGGCGAGAGATAGGTAAGAAACCCCTCAGAATCAAGGGCCAGGCTGGACTGGTTACGTGCCTCAAATTCTTTAAGACGTTTCTTATCCTCGCACACCACCCAGCGGGCAGCGGCATATTCCACCGGCTCATAAACCGCATCCACCCAATATTCATCCTTGAGGCGGGCCATGGTCACCTCAAACTGCAAGACGCCAACAGCACCAAGAATATAATCGCTACCCATGAGGGGACGAAAAACCTGCACCGCCCCCTCTTCAGCCAGCTGAATCAACCCTTTCTGCAACTGTTTAGTTTTCAAAGGGTTTTTCAACACCACCCTGCGAAAATGTTCAGGGGCAAAATTTGGGATACCAGTATATTTGAGTTCTTCTTTATCGGTAAAGGTATCACCAATCTTGATGGTTCCGTGGTTATGGAGACCAATAATATCACCGGCATACGCCTCTTCGACATTGGTACGATCCTGGGCCATAAAAATGGTGGCATTAGCCAGGGTTACAGCCTTGCCCAACCGGTGATGCATCACCTTCATGCCGCGACTATATTTTCCTGAACAGATACGAAAAAAAGCAATACGGTCTCGATGGGCCGGATCCATATTGGCCTGAACCTTAAAAACAAAACCAGAAAAGGCCTCCTCCATGGAGGAAACCTCACGACTTTCCGCCTGCCGGACGCCAGGGGGCGGAGCCAGCTCCACAAAGGCATCCAACATCTCCTGGACACCAAAATTATTAATGGCACTGCCAAAAAAAACCGGTGTCTGGCTGCCATTTAAAAAATGATGCAGCTCCAAGGGGTTGGCTGCGCCCTCTAGTAATTCAATATCTTCACGCAAGGGATCAGCATCGTCCCCCAATAATTCATCAAGGCGACTATCGGCCAAATCATCAATAACAATACCCTCACCCATCCTGATGGTCTGTCCCGGGGTGAAAATATGGAGCTCTTTACGATAGAGATTATAGACGCCCTTAAATCTCTTACCCATGCCAATAGGCCAGGATAGCGGCGTGCACTCCACCTGTAATTTTTCTTCAATCTCAGCCATAATGGTGAGGGGGTCAAGACCATCACGATCAAGCTTATTAATGAAGGTAATGATTGGTGTATTGCGCATCCGACACACCTCCATCAACTTCTCAGTCTGCGGCTCCACACCCTTGGCAGAATCAATAACCATCAGGGCAGAATCCACTGCCGTTAAAACCCGGTAGGTATCCTCAGAGAAATCTTGATGGCCTGGGGTATCAAGGAGATTTATTTCATAATCTCGATAATTAAACTTCATCACCGAACTGGTCACCGAGATGCCACGCTCCTGCTCTATGGCCATCCAGTCACTGGTGGCATGACGTGCGGTCTTCCGTGATTTCACAGCACCAGCCATCTGGATAGCACCACCGAACAAAAGCAACTTTTCGGTGAGGGTGGTCTTTCCAGCATCAGGATGACTGATGATGCCAAAGGTACGGCGTTTCTCTACTTCTTTTTTATAACTGCTCATGGGACAAGGGCCAGGTTTTAGGTGTAAGGTAAAGAGGGAATCAGGAGGGAAATATGCAATAGTCGCCAAGCGCAACTAAATTCAAAAAAAAATTCAGAGTGTAAAGGTTCGCCCGTGCCTTAGATTCGTTCATTCGAAGTCTGCGCTTCTAGGACAGCGAATCGTACTTTTGCTACTTAAGCAGGCCTAAATGGGGCGAAGATGAGGTGCGGGCGAACCTTTACATGAAAATATGGCGGGGATAGTACAGTAATGATAGAAATCTGTCCATGGCTTAAACACAAGAAACCCGCTTTGCGGGGACAAAGCGGGTTTCTTTAAGGAGAAAGAGATAGGAGATTTACAAATGATAAATGCATAAGGTATGCCACATCTCACGCAAAGAGCATATCAGTCAAACTGTTTCGGAAAACCAACGGTTTAACAACAAGGAAACTTTTTACAATTTTCCATCCATAATGTAATTTTTTTCACCAATTCCACAGATAACACCTCAAAAATATACAACAAATTGCGTAAACTCCAGCAGTTAGACAAAAATACAATTTTTCATACCTCACCCCACTGCCAGGGTTAAAAAATCTGCATTTCCTAAAAAAACCGTGCGGTGCAGCTGCCCCTAGGCTATTTTACTCACCATGAACACAAAATCCGTTTCAGAGAGTAGCGAGATACTCTCCAGAGTCATGCTACCCAAGGATGCAAACCCCATGGGGTTTATCCATGGAGGTGTCATTGCCAAATTTATCGATGAGGCAGCGGCAGTGGTGGCCACCCGGCATACCCGAACCATGGTAGTAACCAAGAGTTTTGATCAGCTAGAATTTCATAAGCCAGTGTTCATCGGCAATCTTCTCCACCTTAAGGCCAGCCTTAATATGGCGGGAACCACCTCCATGGAAATTGGCGTACGCATGGAAACAGAGGATATGCTCAGCGGAACAATCCACCATGTTGCCTCAGCCTATCTCACCTTTGTCTCCCTTGACGCAGAGGGCAAACCGCAAGCAGTACCAGGTCTACACAGTGAAAGCGCTGAAGAACAACGCCGCCTGGCAGCAGCCCAAGTACGTAGAGAGCATCGCTTACGCCACCACCAGCCATTATGACTATCCCCACAAAACAAACCACCAGCCAGTCGTATCGCGACCCCGCTCAGCTCATCAGCGCTCTGTATATTGAAGATGATTGCCAGGAGCTGCCCTTAACCCAAGAAATCCTCAGTCGCACCACGCTGACACCAACCATTATTTCTGGCCGCTCTGAGCTACCAATTGATCTTGGCCCCTACCCCCACAGTCTACGCCAGGGCAAAAGACACCTGCTCCTCTGCCGCAACCGGGGTAGTTTTTTCAAACCATGCCCTGGCACGCGGGAATATTGCTGCTGCGATTATCAAGTTCTGAATATCGGCATGGGCTGTCCCATGGAATGTGTGTACTGCATCCTGCAGGCCTATCTCAACACGCCATGGCTCAGCTTTTTTATGAATACTACTGATCTGCTGGCCGAACTTGATCTGGCCTTTAAACGCACCGCCCAGTTCTGGCGTATTGGCACCGGCGAATTCACCGATTCACTGGCCCTGGACAGTCTCACCGGTCTCAGCCGCCTGCTGATCAATTATATGCGTGACAAAAAACAAGGTGTGCTGGAACTCAAAACCAAGAGCGTGGTCATTGATAATCTGAAAGATCTTGACCATAATGGACGCACCATCGTGGCCTGGTCCCTCAATGCCCCGGCCATCATGGCCAAAGAAGAAATTTACACCGCACCCCTGGCAGCCCGCCTGCAGGCCGCTGTACAATGCGCTGAGTGGGGCTATAAATTGGCCT
This sequence comes from Deltaproteobacteria bacterium, assembly GCA_029939635.1. Classification (GTDB taxonomy): domain Bacteria; phylum Desulfobacterota; class Desulfobulbia; order Desulfobulbales; family SURF-16; genus JAOZSN01. The sequence continues at coordinate 8,951 of JAOZSN010000044.1, read as the reverse complement.
TCCATTTCGATCCAATCATCTACCATGAGGGCTGGCAGGATGGCTATGCAGAGACAATCAATACCCTCTTTACTACCGTCCCTGCTGAAAAAATAGCCTGGATCAGCCTGGGAGGCTTACGCTTTCTCCCCCAACTCAAACCCATTGCCCTTACCCGCTTTCCAGGATCCACATTCTTCCATGAAGAATTTATTATAGGCCTGGATAATAAATATCGATATTTTCGTTCCCTGCGGGTAGAGATGTACAATCACATACTTACCTTACTGCGTCGCCATGCAGCAGAGCATACCTGCCTCTATTTCTGTATGGAAAGCGACGAGATATGGCAACAATGTGGATTCCAGCCCGGCCAATCACGCAGCTTACCAGATGATTTGGATCAAGCTTTCCAGCACTGCACCTAACACCCCAAGAACGTCCTATCCCTTTATTTTTTCCCTTGCGTCTTTTTCTTTTTTTGATGAATATGACGAATTATACAAAATGTTTAAAACCAAAAAGTAGGAGAATAGATAATGATCAACAAGGCAATCCTCATCGGTAATCTCGGCAGTGACCCAGAAATCCGTTACACCCAAAACGGCACCGCTGTGGCAAATTTCAGCATCGCTACCACTGAAAAGTGGAAAGACCAGCAAGGCCAACAGCAGGAACAGACAGAATGGCATAAAATTGTGGCATTTGCCCGCTTAGGAGAAATCTGCGGCGAGTACCTATCCAAAGGCTCTAAAATCTACATTGAAGGCCGCATCCAAACCAGGCAATGGGAAGATAAGGACGGCAACAAGCGCTACACCACTGAAATCGTCGCCCGTGAGATGAAGATGCTCGACTCCAAAGGAAGCAGTGGTGGTGGCGGTGGTGGCGGAGGCGGTGGTTACCAAGAGCCCCCTACACCAGAACCACGGCCCGGCGACGAGGTACCTTTCTAGCCCCTTCTTTTTTTGCTGCGAATTACACGAATCATCAGCCATGCCTCTGCTGTCATTCGTGTAACCGCAGCATTTTCATTTTTTACCTGCTCCACCTCCCCCACCCTTGTCAAACCGGACAAGTGGCCTTATAGTCCTCTAATCGTAAACATATCACCCAATTACATGGCGCTTGAATAAGTACATTTTGTTCAAGTCTCCCCCTGATGAACTATACAGAGTTAGAGCATGGACTATTATAAAATACTCGGCGTTGACAAATCAGCGTCGTCCCAAGAAATAAAAAAGGCGTATCGTAAGGTTGCCATGAAGTATCATCCGGATCGTAACAAGGATGACAAGGCAGCTGAGGAGAAATTCAAAGAGGCCAATGAAGCCTACGCCGTTCTCTCTGATGCTGAGAAAAAACAGCAGTATGATACCTATGGTTCGGCAGACTTTTCCCAACGCTTTTCCCAGGAGGATATTTTCAAAGGCTCTGACATCGGCTCCATCCTCCGTGAGTTTGGTATTAATATGGGAGGTGGTGGCGGCTTTCGTCAGGCCGGAGGGGGGAGCCCCTTTGACTCCTTCTTTTCCCAAGGCGGTGGTGGGGGCGACTGTGGTGGAAGTTGCGGAGGTGGTGGTTTCCAACAGCAACCAGCCAAGGGGCAGGACATGAGCCTGGAATTATGGCTCACCCTTGAAGAGGTAGCAAGTGGCACCGAACGTACCATTTCCCTGGCCCACATGCAGGACAAAGTGTCAGTCAAAATACCAGCTGGCATAGAGGCAGGCAAAAAACTGCGTGTCTCTGGCAAGGGTGCCCAATCTCAACAGGGTGGCCAACCAGGAGACCTGTTATTGAAGATCAACATTCAGGATCATGCCCTTTTTGAACGCGATGGAGCCCAACTAACCTACAAGGCTGACATCCCCTTCTCTCAAGCTGCCATGGGGGGCAAGGTGACAGTACCTACCATTGATGGCAAAGAACTCAATGTTAAGACCCCGGCGGGTATGCAGTCCGGCGGCAAACTGCGCCTCAAGGGCAAAGGTCTACCCTCCGGCCCCAAAGGCCCCAACGGTGATTTATATGTCAAAATGCAGGTGGCAATCCCCAAGGAACTGACAGAAAGCCAGCAGGAACTGATCGAGAAGTTGCAGACAGAGGGGTTGTAAGTGCGGCTTTGCATCAGACAAAAAAATTACTTGTTAAAATCATGCTCAGCGGTGATGGATGTATAGGGCAGCTGGATATAACGCAGGGCCGTTGCTATTTCCTTCCAGCCCTGGCGAGATAACAGGTCGGTGAGATTAAGTCCGATACCTACATAAATCTTGCGCACCCGGTCAACCTCTTCATCCTCAAAACCACGGGTGTAATAGCTAAGATGCATCTCTACGTGACGCCACATGGTATCCTTGGCCACCGCAAAGCCGTTCAGCTTGCACGCCAGCAGGAATTTTGAATTCTCATAATCGGTGAAAAAATCACCCTTATTGGGTTTAAAGCCAAACTCCCAGCGCAGATCAATCTTGCTAGCCAAATCTGCATCCCTATAGAGCACATAACCCAACAAGGCTCCGGCACCATTGGCCAGCATATCCTCGTACGACAAACCATACTCGCTGAAGGCATCCCCCAGTTCCATATAGCCCATGATGGCAAAGGAAGAAAGTGCTCCATAGAGAGCGGCATCCTCTTCCTCAAAACGCCAGTGTTCATAGAGGGCCGCCAGACCGTGGGAAAAAATATAGGTGCTATAGGCGTGGCCTAACTTGTCTGCCCCACCGTTGGCGGTCTCGTTCCCGAACCAGCCCTCTGATTGGGCATGAGGGGCAGAGGAGAAATAATCCCACTGCCAGATCCCCCACAGGGTCACGAAACCAACTCCCACCAAAGTGGTTTGCCCCAGACGCTGGTTGCGCTCCTGCTTAGTCAGGGGAGCAAGAGGCTCCTCCTCAACTGGCAGCACGATTTCTTCTGCCCCTACTTGGACAGTACAGAGGTTAAAAAGCAGCAAGGAGAAAAAGACAGCCCTAAAACAACTCATATCAACTGGCCAGTTTCAAAATTCGCTGACTCTCTTTCCATGTTATGCCCCTGACACCTGACACCTATTTTTATAATCCCTTACCGGTTATTTTCTCCAATGCCTCCAGATACCGAGCCCCGGTTTTCTCCAAAATATCAGCGGGAAGTTGCGGTGCTGGTGGCTGCTTGTTCCAGTCAAGGGTGGAGAGATAATCGCGCAGAAATTGCTTATCAAAGCTGGACTGTCCTCGGCCGATGGCATAATCATCCAGGGGCCAGAAGCGCGAACTATCCGGGGTGAGCACCTCATCAATGAGCATTAACTCACCGTCATACATCCCCAACTCAAACTTGGTATCGGCAATAATTATGCCCTTGCTGCGAGCATAATCCGCTGCTTTCTCATACAGCTTAACACTGATCTCGGCCACCTTGGCCGTGGTATCCTTGCCCACCAGATCCTCCATCTGGGCCACAGAGATATTCTCATCATGGAGGCCCTGCTCCGCCTTGGTGGAGGGGGTAAAAAGTACCTGGGGGAACTTATCTGACTCCTGCATACCTTGAGGCAGGGCAAAACCACATACGGTGGTATCCTGCTGATAAGCCTTCCAGAAAGAACCGGAGATATAGCCACGAACGATACATTCCACCGGCAAGGGCTCGGCCTTTTTCACCAACATAGAACGGCCCTGCAACTCCTGCTTATATGGGGCGCAAACGTCTGGGTAATCATCTGGGTTGGCAGAGATAAGGTGATGAGGGACAATATCAGAAAGAAGGTCGAACCAAAACAGAGAAAGACTGGTCAACACCGCACCCTTATGAGGAATGGGCTCCTCCATAACCACATCGTAGGCTGAAATACGATCAGTGGCCACTAAAAGAAGGGTATCGCCAAGATCATATAAATCCCGAACCTTGCCTCGGTTAACCAATGTTAAATCACTGAAATCTGTCTGAGTTATCGCTGTAGTCATAGTATATCCTTATTATTAGTAATTATTTTGCACCACAAAACCAGACAGGATCTACAGGATGAACAGGATAAAACAAGGAAGGGTAAAATAAATCCTGTTCATCCTGTAGATCCTATCTAGTTTCTTTAACAGTTAACTTCTTTTAAACCACCGCCCCACCTCTGGCAGAGAAAAGAGGCGGGTAACAGGACGACCATGGGGACAGTGGGAAAAAATATCAGCTGCCATCATTTGACCAATAAGCGCCTCACCCTCTTCCATATTAAGAGGATCATTGGCCTTCACTGCCGCCTTACAGGCCATGGTGGAGAGCAGATGTTCCACCCTCTTACCGCCGGAAGACTCTCCGGCAAGATATTGAGCCAACACTCCATGAAAGATATCCAATGGAGCCATGGCTGCCAAAAGAACGGGAATGGCCTTAATGGCCCAGGCTCCCCCTCCAAAAGGCTGAATATCCAACCCCAGATCAGCAATCTCCTGGCTATTTTTTTCCAGAGCCTCGGCCTGGGCTGGGGTGCAATCCACCATCTCAGGAAAAAGCAGGGCCTGACGAGCCAGCCGTTTTTCCAGATAATGGCGGCGTAACCTTTCATAGAGTAAACGCTCATGGGCAGCATGCTGATCAATGACCAACAAACCCTGCTCAGACTCACAGAGCAGGTAAGAATGGGCCAATTGACCAAGATAGCGCGGCGTAATCAGGAACTCAGAGACTGCACCTTCAGACATATCATCAGCCACCAGCGCCTGAGCAGCCGCCTCCACTACAGAGGGCTCGATAGATTCAGCTATTGGCCGCGACTCAGAAGCAGTGGTGTTGGCCGTTGCCAACCGAGATTCTACCTTTGCAGGCTTGATTGCAGGAGCTGAACACACAACCTGGGCCGGAGGGAACATTGACCGGGGCACATACGTTTCAACAGATTCTCTTGCTACCACCTCTACCTTTGTGGTCGCAGGCTCACTCTCCCTACCAGCCCCGAAGAGGGAAAATTTGACATCATCCTGATAGCCCTGCATAGCCTGGCGAATGGCCTGTCTCACCAGCTGATGAATGAGCTGGGATTTATGAAATCTGACCTCTTGCTTGGCCGGATGCACATTCACATCAACTGATTCTGGAGGCAAATCGACAAAGAGCACCCCCACCGGTCGTTTGCCTTTGGGCAGAAACCCTTGCATACCTTCGCTTACCGCATGACTCAGCATGCGATCTCGCACCGGCCTGTCACCCACAAAGAGGCGCAGCTTAGCACTGGCTACAGCGGCCTCATCTGGAGGAAGGAACCACCCGCGCACCGCCACGGCCCCATCCTCCACCTCATGGCAACTCTGCACAGTAATCAGGGGCACCTTACTGCGCTGTTTCAAAACAAAGGCGACCCGCCGGGCCGGTTCATCAGCAGGGGGAAAGCTCAACATCTCACGCCCGCCCACCACATAACGCAGACCAATGGCTGGATGAGCCAGGGCAACCCCAAGCACCGCCTCTTCCACATGGAATAACTCGGTGCGATTGCTTTTTAAAAATTTCTTGCGGGCTGGCACATTAGCAAAAAGGTCGCGCACCTCCATGATAGTGCCCTGACGGCAACCCATCTCATGAATTTTTCGTACCTGACCAAAACGAATCTCAGCACAGCTGCCGAGATCATGCCCCTCTACCCGTGAGGTGATGGTGAGCCGAGAAACTGAGGCAATGGAAGGAACCGCCTCACCACGAAAGCCAAGGGAGGTAATAGACGCCAGATCGGCAAGCTCCCGCAACTTACTGGTGGCATGGCGCTCCAGGCAAAGGAGAACATCATCTTGATCCATGCCGCGGCCATTATCAATAACGCGAATGAGCCGCGTGCCGCCGCCCTCCACCTCCACCGTGATATGGCTGGCGCCAGCATCAACAGAGTTTTCCACAAACTCCTTAACCACCGAGGCAGGTCGTTCAACCACCTCACCAGCGGCAATCTGATTAGCCAGATCCTCCGGCAAAATTTGTATCAACGACAAGTAGAAACTCCGTTTCTACAGTTATCTGTTACCAGTTATCAGTTACCAGTTTGTGCTATTTTCTAATTAGAAAAGAACATCAACTGGAAACGTACAACTGACAACAGGAAACTGTTCCTATTTAAAATAACTCTCAATATGCAAACTCAGCCATGAACCATCCCACCACTCCAGGGGATTTACCATGACACCGTTTACCAACATGGAAAAATGGAGATGATCACCACCAGCCATGCCAGTGGTACCTGTGGCACCAAGCACATCCCCCTTCTCTACCATCTGATCCACAGCAACACTGATCTGGCTGAGATGAGAATAGAGGCTGAAGACACCTGTACCATGATCCACAATAACCATATTACCGTAGATACCAAGATAATCAGTATACACCACCTTACCCCTATTGGCCGCCTTAACCGGGGCATGACGTACCGAGGCAATATCCCGCCCCAGATGCACCTGAGAATCTATTTTCTTGCCCTTATAGCGATATGTTCGATGATCGGCAAACCCCGCTCGACTGGCACCAGCCATACGCAAAAAACGTCCATCCCATAATTTCTCAGGCATAGAGACAGAGCATACCTTAGCAATGGCCTCATTATTACTGCGCCGCACCTCGTTGTTCACCTGTACATACTGCTCAATTTTATTGCCTTTAAGCTCAGGGTAATATTGCCGAAATTCTGGTAATTTCAAATCAAGAAAGCTGTCTGGGATATTAATGGTATCATGCTTAAATTTGCCATCCTTTACTATCATGCCAAAGGGAGCCTTTGCCACATTGCCCGCCTGATCGGCAACAACAATAACCGCAGCCTCAATTTTTTTGGCATCATAGGGCAAGGCTATGGTGGCCCCATAGGTATCCATCTTGCCCGGCAAGGGAAACCCAGGGTGAAAAAAGCCATTAATTACCACGCCATGACGAGGGACTTCTTCGCCGATACGATAGGTCACAAAACCAGCACCACCCTGTTTGATATAACGGGGTGAATCTATACGCGACAGACTGGGAGGCTTGGTATCAAAAAGTATTACCTCTCTGATCTGCTGGGAATTGCCCGCCCCAAAACCCCAGAAGGAGTAATCCCGGGCTGTAATGAGCAATTCTGCCGGGCCATCTTCCAGCCCCAATTTACGAGTATCCAAGGTGATGCTGCCCCGCACCTCTGGCAAGCCAGCCATACCAACCCAGGTTTGACGTGGAAAGGACTTATCGTAGAGATTTGTCTCCTTAGTCCCCTGACGAATGGCCACCCGTACCTCCCGCAGGCCACTACGCTGATCAGTGATTGCAAAATCAAAGGAGGTCTCAGCTCCGCACAGCTCGGGGAGGATAATGGCGGCTATTTGTGGCTCTTCTCGTTCATTGACATAGACCGCCAAGCCAATTCCACCCAAAATGATAAGGACAAAAACTACCAAGAGAAAGGCTGAACCGCCACTCTTCGCCCGACTGCTTTTATTAAATAAAGCCATGCACTACGCTCCAGGATGAAAGTATTGAAGAAACTGAATAATTCAGTAGTATGTAACGTAAAGATGGCCTAGGGCAAAGTTTTTTCGTAATTTCAGCTAAATTTATCTTTTCCATACATTGTGCCTGTGTTTCCTTTTGTTTTCCCTTTTCCCAACAAAAAAGCATTTGTTCAGAAGGGGCAACAAATCACCCCACACCCTGAACAGTTAGACAAAAACTTCAGTGATTGACAACCATTACCATACCATTATCATTGGCGCCGGACCAGGTGGGCTCAGCTGCGCCCAGACCCTTGCCCGGCAGGGCAAAAAAATACTGGTTATAGAAAAAAACCAGACCATTGGTCCCAAGGTATGTGCTGGCGGTATTACCTGCGCAGGGACCGCCACAACCATTCCCAGCCAACTTATTGAAAAGGAGTTTCGCAGCCAACACGTCTCTTCAGCCTACCAACAGACCATTGTTACGGCAGCTAAACCCATCATCTCAACCATTAATCGCGGCAGATTAGGACAACGGATGGCTACCCAGGCCCGCGAGGCCGGGGCCACAATTAAGATCGCATGCAGAGTGACAGAAATCACACCTAGGCACATCAGCACATCCAGCGATACCTTCAGCTATGATTTTCTGGTGGGGGCAGATGGAGCAAACTCTGCAGTCCGCCGCCACCTCCAAGTACCAATTGAAAAAATGGGTATGGGCATCCACTACCATGTGCCGGGCAATTTCTCCCAGATGATCTGGCACCTTGACCCAGCCCGTTTTAACACCGGATATAGCTGGATTTTCCCCCATGAGGGCCGGGCCTCTGTCGGGGCCTACTGCTATAAGCAGGATATGCGACCCAGCCAGCTTAAAGAAAGACTCCATGACTGGTTGGAAGAGAAAAATATCGACTGGCGAGGCTGCCGACCCGAGGCTGCCCACATCAATTTTGACTATCGTGGCTGGCAATTTGGCACAACCTTTCTGGTGGGCGATGCCGCAGGCCTTGCCTCTGGATTAACAGGCGAGGGTATTCTCCCTGCAATTATCTCAGGCCAGGAGGTTGCAGCGCGAATCTTAGATAGTACTGCTCCCTGCCACCGCCTGGAACGCCTCATCAAAAACCATAAACGCCACACCAAACTGCTCCTGATGGCTGGCCGACAGCCATTCATGTGTAAAGTTATTATGGAGGCCCTTATCCTGGCCTTAAAACTGAACCTACTCCACTTTTCCAGCCTGGAAATGGCGAGGTGAGACAGAAACTAAAGAAATAAAGAATGTAAATAAGATAGAGAAGATGGTACGTATCTTCATGACATGCATCTCCTCTATTCTTTAATTCCCTACCCCTACAAAACATTATATGATTACCATCAATCTTCAGCCAGTATGACGAGAGCTGCTGAGCTAAAACAAATTATTGAGTAAAGTTTACGGTTCAAGGAAAGACTAATCTGATAAAGATAACATCCTCAAACTGTAAACCGGCAGGAGCATAGCGCCGACTGTAAACCGTAAACTCCTTGTAATTACGA
>JAOZSN010000043.1 GCA_029939635.1 Deltaproteobacteria bacterium | reverse complement strand
AGGAATGATCCTTAGGGCTTTTGAGTTAACACTATATGAACATCTAAAAGATGGGAGAAATCTGGCTCCTCGGGAGGGATTCGAACCCCCGACAAGGTGGTTAACAGCCACCTGCTCTACCAGCTGAGCTACCGAGGAACGGAAACCAGTAAGTTCGCTGTTTGTACTCTATAGGCAGGTATCAGTCAACACCTTGCCACAAGGAAACAACGAAAAATATGTAAACCGACCATCTTAATTATGGGATGGACGGGAAAGGCTGGTGGCGATGCAGGGAATTGAACCCCGGACACTACGGATATGAGCCGTATGCTCTGACCATCTGAGCTACATCGCCATTCTCAAACGAAGAAATGTATATGTCTAATTTTTCGCTGAATGTCAATAAAAAAACGGGCCTTTATAGAGGAAAAGGCCCGTTTTTATCAAGCAGTGGCTGATAAATGAATCATATCAGCGTTCTAGGGGGAAGGATTACATCATACCACCCATACCACCCATGCCGCCCATACCACCCATGCCACCAGGCATGCCGCCGCCCATGGCAGCCATGCCGCCATCATCCTTGTCAGGCTGATCGGCAATGACACACTCGGTGGTCAGTAACAGGCCAGAGACTGAGGCTGCATTTTGCAATGCTGTACGGGTTACCTTGGCAGGGTCGAGAACACCGGCCTCGATGAGGTCTTCATACTTCTCGTTATCGGCGTTAAAACCTTTGGCACCCTTTTGACGTTTAACCTGTTCTACAATAACTGAACCCTCGCAACCGGCGTTGGTAGCGATCTGGCGGATGGGCTCTTCAATGGCACGTATGATGATCTTGCGACCATGATCCTGTTGTCCTGTCAGTTTGAGTTTGTTCAGCGCTGGGAGACAGCGGGCATAGGCCACACCACCACCAGGAACAATACCCTCTTCAACCGCAGCACGGGTGGAGTTTAAGGCATCTTCAACCCGGGCTTTCTTCTCTTTCATCTCAATCTCTGTAGCAGCACCGACATTGATCACCGCTACGCCGCCAATAAGTTTGGCAAGACGTTCCTGCAGCTTCTCACGGTCATAGTCAGAGGAGGATTCATCAGCCTGGGCACGGATCTGCTTAACACGAGCGGCTAGTTGAGTCTTGTCACCAGCGCCATCAATGATGGTGGTGTTGTCTTTATCAACTACAACACGCTTGGCAGTACCAAGATCAGCAACAGTAACATTCTCAAGTTTGATACCCAAATCCTCGGTGATGACCTGACCACCGGTGAGGATAGCGATATCCTCCAGCATGGCCTTACGACGATCACCAAAGCCAGGAGCCTTGACAGCAGAGATGTTTAAGGTGCCACGCAGCTTGTTGACTACCAAGGTAGCCAGGGCCTCACCATCAACATCTTCAGCTATGATAAATAGAGGCTTGCCAAGTTTGGCAACTTGCTCCAGAACAGGAAGCAGATCCTTCATGTTGGAGATTTTTTTCTCGTTGATAAGGATCAAAGGATCTTCAATGTTGACTTCCATCTTCTCGGCGTCAGTGACAAAATAGGGAGAGAGGTAGCCGCGATCAAACTGCATACCCTCAACTACGTCCAGGGTGGTATCCATGGATTTTGCTTCTTCCACAGTGATAACACCCTCTTTGCCGACCTTATCCATAGCCTCAGCAATAATATTGCCGATGGTGGAGTCGTTGTTGGCTGAAATGGTACCAACCTGGGCAATCTCTTTCTGCTCTTTGGTGGGCTTGGCAATTTTGGCAAGCTCTTCAACGACACAGGTCACGGCGCTGTCGATGCCGCGCTTGATTTCCATAGGGTTATGACCAGCTGCAACCAGCTTTGAGCCCTCGGTGTAGATGGCTTGAGCCAGCAAGGTAGCAGTGGTGGTGCCGTCGCCAGCAACGTCAGATGTCTTGGAAGCAACTTCCTTAACCATCTGAGCGCCCATGTTTTCAAACTTGTTTTCCAGTTCGATTTCTTTAGCAACGGTCACGCCATCTTTGGTGATGGTGGGAGCGCCAAAGGATTTTTCGATAAGGACATTACGGCCCTTAGGTCCTAGGGTAACTTTTACGGCATTGGCCAGGGCATTTACACCGTTGAGGATGTCTTCCCGAGCTTTTACACTGTATTTAATTTCTTTAGCCATTTACGTATATCTCCTGATTATTACCGACTATATTTAGCATCGCCGGTTCATTGTCTTTAAATAAATTATTCTACGATTCCGAGGATATCATCTTCGCGCATGATGAGAAAATCATCACCGTCTATTTTGATGTCGGTGCCACCATATTTGGAGAAGAGAACCTTGTCGCCAACTTTGACGTCCATGGTAATACGCTCGCCATTATCATTAAGTTTGCCAGCTCCAACGGCGATGATCTCACCCTCGGCTGGTTTTTCTTTGGCGCTATCAGGAATAATAATTCCACCTGCTGTCATTTCTTCACTTGCCAGACGTTGGACAAGAATACGATCGTGCAATGGACGAATCTTCATGTACTATCTCCATATTGGTTAAAGGGATGGGCCACACAGAAAAAAAGACGACCGATAAATTAATCGGGTCGGCGATCTGTAACTAGAAAAAAGTGAGGGAAATAACTATGTTAAAGTCATTAACCCTTGCTGAGGCGATACAATATGAACGGCGGTTTGAAAAATCAAGAGAGGGGTGTAAAAAAAAATGAAAAAGTATTTTTAAGACGGTAATTCAGCGGTATGGGAGATGGGCTTTCTATACTCAGGAGCACCTTTCTAGAGGTTTTTTGGCGCTTGCCAGTGGTAAGGTGGACGGGCAGCTCTTGGTGCTGTTCCTTGATGGCAGCCATGACTACCTGAGAAGGGTTCCGACCAAGGGGATTGGCAAAGAACATATCAGGATCGCCGATGATCATGCCCTTATCCTCGTTTGTCTGGGGGGCAGAGCTGCCGGCATGGGTAGCCTGGGACTGTTGGTCAAGGCCATCCTCGGTGTCCAAAACAAGAATGACATCTGCTTGACTGGCATCATCTGCAAGGAAGGGGTTCATGAAGAAGTCGTTTGGGTCACCAGTTATTTGCGGTTCATCGCTGGAGGCGAGATCAGCGGCACTCTTGTTGGCTTGGGGCGCTTTAAAGGATGGGTGCGGCAATGAGCAGAACGGGTAAACTGTCTACGTGGATCGTTTAGTGTGGCGGTGTTGGGGGGGATTGTGTAATGCGCTGAATTTTAAGGGTAATTCTTGCTGGTGTCTAGGGTTCCGAATTTTTGAAAAAATGGCTCTTTTGACGGATAGCTGGAAAAAGTTACCGGCAAGGGCTAGATGTCCAAGCCGGTGCTGTCTTGATTCAGCAGTCGGCAACCATTCTTTTCTACTACCACCATATTTTCCAGGCGCACGCCACCCCATCCTTCCAGATAGATACCAGGTTCAACCGTAACAACCATCCCTTCCTGCAGTTTTCTGGTGTAGCGCGGGCTGAGGGAAGGTGGTTCATGGACAGCCAGGCCGACCCCGTGGCCTAGCCCATGGCCAAAGGCGTGTCCATATCCTGCCTTTTGGATGATTTTTCTGGCGGCACTATCCACCTGTTTACCGGTCAGTCCGGTTCGTATCGTGGCCATGCCGGCCAGTTGAGCCTGGCGGACAATACGGATAATCTCAGTGGTTTTGTTACTGGGCTGACCTACCACTACGGTGCGGGTCATGTCGGAACAGTAACCCGCCAGAGTAAGCCCCATATCAATGACAATGGGCTCTCCCTTTTTTATAGCACGATGGCCGGGCACGGCATGGGGTAAGGCTCCGTTGGGGCCACTGGCGACAATGGTGTCAAAGCTGGGACGTTCTGCTCCTTTGTGGCGCATGAGGTTTTCCAGGCGCATGGCAATATCAATCTCGGTCATACCAGGGCGCAGTTGCTGGAATATTTCCTGGAAGACCTGTTCGTTGAGGTGGACGGATTTTTCGATTATGGCCAGCTCTTCCGCCTCTTTACAGAGACGCATTTTTTCAATGAGACCGGTGAGGGGTATGATTGTTGTTTCTACTTTTGTGCAACTTTGTTGTAATTTTCTGGCTGTGCTGTGCAGGGTATAGTGGCTTTCAAAGCCCAGGCGTTTGATGTTCAGGGCGGGGAGTAGCTTTTCCAGCAGGGTATTGAGTCCCTTACGGTACAGGGTGACTTCAAAATCAGGAGCCTCTTGGCGGGCCAGGATCTCAAATCGTGAGTCCGTGAGGAGTAATGGCTGTCCTTGGCGCGGAATGAGCAAGAGGCCAGATGATTCCTGGATATCATGATCACAGGCCGTGAATCCACTGAGGTAGCGTCGATTGTCTGGTTGGCTGACCAGCATGGCATCAAGCTTACGACGGGCCAGGCGGGATTTGAGGTTTTTAAGACGGTTATTCATGCCGATATTTTAGCCTAATAACGCTTTTTCAATAAACTTTTTATGTTGCGCCATGGCCTGACCATATTGGTCGTTTAGTTGGTTGGTAACTTTTTGCCATTCCTCAGCAAATTTTGGATGCTGGGATGGTTTGAGCTGCATTTGCATGCCGGTCTGCTGGGCGAGATTATCCTCCATCTGGCCCATTTGTTGGGAAAATTGCATCTCCAGTTGTTCCAGGAGCTGTTTTTTATGCTGCAGGTATTGGTCGAGGAGTTTTTTGATTTCTCCCAGGCCAGCTAAGACCTCACTTGATTCTCCCAGCTGTAGTAAGCCCTGCATAGCCTTATCTGTAGAGGGGTGGCCCTCTTCGTCGCGTGGGAGGACAATATTGCGCATAAATGAGCGGATGGCCCCTTGCAGGATCAGGCGTAGTTCCTCCTGATTTCGTTGAGCCAGGGGTTTACTAAAGTCCACCTCATCACCAGCCATATAGCGGGCCGCTAGGCGCATCCCTTCCTGGAGCGTTTCTTCATCTGTCAGAGCGTCACCAGCCTCCGCCTCAAGGCGGGCGGCGCGCTCCAGAACCATTTCCATTGTAGATCGTATTTCAGCCATTGTAATATAGTTTCCAGTTGTCAGTTGTTAGTGGGAAGTTGCAAGTTTGTAGTGTTGTTTAGCTCGTAATGCTGGGAACAGGCAACTTGAGCTGACAACTGTAGTTTTAGCGCGGAAAGGCAGCCATAATGCCACCGTCAATGGGCAGCGTTGCGCCAGTGGTTGGTGTTTGGTTGCTGGCAAAAAAGACCACGCCATTACCCACATGGTCGGCAACTACCTCGGTCTTTAATAGGTTGCGTTGGCGATAATACTCCTTGAGGCCTTGGGGATCAAGGTTTCTTGACTTCATGCGGTCAGGTCCCACCACATCCCAGAGGCCGGAGGAGACCTGGCCATCGTCAAAAATGGCGTCGGCATTAATCATGTTGACTCGTACGCCTATCTCGGCAAGTTCCAAGGCGGCAATCTTGCCCAGCTGGTGGGCACCTGCTTTGGAGGCTGAGTAGGCCCCAAAGGCAGCACCAGGGGCAAAGACATTTTTTGAACTATTGACAATGATATGGCCACCGTGGCCTTGGTGTCTGAAGATAGGGATGGCGGCCTTGATGATCTGGAAGGTGCCGGTAAGATTGACCGCTAAGACTTTTTGCATGGCAGCACTACTGAGATTTTCCAGGCGATCAACATGGGCAATACCAGCGTTGGCAACGAGGATATCCAGGCCACCACTCTCTTTAATGAGCTGGCTAAAGGCCTGTTGCACCGCGTCTTCGTTGGTGACATCCATGCAGAGGGAACGCACCATAGCACCATACTCGCCTGCAAGTGTATCTGTAACCACCTTGAGTCTGGCCTCGTCAATATCTGCCAGAAAGACACGGGCTCCAGCAGCCAGTAGCTGGCGGCCGATGCCCACGGCAATGGCACCGCCACCACCAGTAACCAGGGCAATCTTGCCCTCCAGAGGTGCTGGCTTGGCTCGGCCGAGTTTGGCTTGCTCCAGGCTCCAATACTCCATGTCAAAGATAAAGGCTTGCTCAAGTTCGGCATACTTTCCCACACTGGCCGCCGCAGTTTTGGCACGCAGGGTATGCTCACAGATATCAGCACAGATAGTGGCCTCTTTCACTGTTTTGCCAACAGTTATTATGCCGAGGCCCTTGATGAGGATGACCCTGGGCAGGCTGTCCAGTTGGGTCCGTTCTACTGCTTTTGAGGTGACCTGCTGGCTGAAATAAGCACTATAATTCTGTGTATATGTATCTATGGCCTGCTGGATATATTTTTTGCAGGCTGCCTCTTTGTCAAGGTTGGTGAAGTCGAGGAGTAAGGGGTAGTTTTTGGTGCGGATGACATGGTCTGGGGTCAGGACACCGCCACCATAGAGTTCTTTCGCATCTGGCCGGTTTATGTGGGACAGGATTTCAGCAGAAGTACGCAGGTGGAGATGGAAGGTGCGTTGATAGGTAGCTGATTCTTGCAGAGTCAGAGCACCACGTAGGAGGGGCAGGATGCTATCTGTATCTGGCTGAGCGACATCAGCTGCTATTGGCAAGGGTTTTTTTTTGATTTTGGCAGCAATAAAATTTTCAGCCCTGCTAACATAGTCAATCATATGGCTATAGGCTGTCTTGGCATCATCGGCAAAAGTAAATATGCCGTGGTTGCGTAGTATGAGGCATTCCATCTCTGGCTGTTGCTCCACCAACTCTATGACAGCCCTGGCCAAGGGGAAACCAGGCATGATAAAGGGCAGGATGCCAATTTTATCCCCCAGGGCTTTATGGAGCAATTTTTCCGCCTCTGGTTGGTTGGTGAGAGTGACAATGGCATCGGCATGGGTGTGGTCGATGAAGCAGTGGGGCAGAAAGGCGTGGACCAGGGTCTCAATGGATGGGTTGGGTGAGGAGGCATCAAGAAGATGGGTGCGAAACTGGTTGACCATTTCCTCATCACTCAAGCTGTCTATCTGCCGTAAACGGCGTAGGTAGGAAAGATCAAGACCTGGCAGGCCAGCTGGCTCAATAGCACCAAGATCCCACCCACTACCTTTAACATAAATGACCTCCATTTCATCACCAAGCAGGGTGGTAATGGTGGCCTTGGCTGAGGTGTTGCCACCGCCATGGAGAACGAGATCATCCTCCTGACCAATGAGGCGAGATGTGTAGACTCGCAGGCCCATCTCAGGGGGGAAGTCTGGGTAAGTGTCAATATATTTCTGGGCTTCTTGGTCGTCGTAACGGTTTTGCATGGGGATAGAGGACTTGAGGTTAAAGGTGTTTGGTTGGAATACTAACTACCTAATCAAGTTCGTTAAAAAAGGAAAATGATATAGGTGCAATAAAGGCATAGTAAAAAAAATCCTGTCAGGCGTGAAATTCGGTGCCTGAAGCGTAGCAGGGGGATGAGTAGGCCGGCAAAGAACACCATTATTGGCAGATCACGGCTGAGCATATCCGTTGGAAAGTTAAATGGGTAGATGATAGCTGTACCACCCATGACCATTAGCAGGTTGAAGAGGTTACTGCCAATGATATTACCAATGAGCATATCATGTTCTTTTCGTCTGATGGCGGAAGTGCAGGAGGCCAGCTCAGGCAGTGAGGTGCCCACTGCGGCCATGGTCAGGCCGATGATCAGGGGTGATACCTCAAAGTAGAGGGCGATGTCTTTGGCCCCAGCGATAAAGAAATCTGAGCCCTTAGCCAGGAAAATCAGGCCGATCAGGCAGAGGCCGGTAATAAGGGAGATGGAGGTTGGTGCCTCGCCACCCTTCTCAGCATCTTCCTGGTGGCTTGGTCTTTTATATGAGTAATAGGTGTAGGCTGCCAGCAGGGTAATAAAAATAAGACCTGCCCATCGAGGCATGGTGCCGTACCAGGCCAGTAGGCAGCTGAGCAGACCTATGGCCAGCAGGATGAGCAGTTCAAAGCGGAGGCGGGAATAGTGAATGGCCAGGGGTGAAATTAGAGCGGAGATGGCCAGAATAAGGCCGATGTTGGCAATATTACTGCCCACCACATTCCCCAGCATGATTTCGGGGAAACCTTCACTGCAGGCGGTAATACTGACAAAAAACTCTGGCATGGAGGTGCCAAAGGCGACGATGGTGAGACCAATGAGTAAAGAACTCATGCCCATGCGGTTGGCCAGTTTTACTGCGCCGGAAACCAGGAGTTCACCTCCCAGGACAAGGAGGGATAAGCCACCTAGTACCGCCAAGATAGAAAGGGTAATTGTAGAGTAGGTGTAGTCCATAAATCAAAGATGAAGTTAGAGAATGTATAGAATGTAAAGAAATATAGAAGAATGTCGTGTGGTTGGAGACAATATTTTCCTCTGCGTACATTCTGCTTTTTATCCTAAAAAATCTTCAGAGTGAAAGGCTAATGCCTGGCTGGCCAGCTTTTTTAGTTCTGAATTGATTTGTTCTTGTGCTACCAGGGGGGGGAACATGGGGAGGCGTAACTCCAGTGGTGGCGGATGGTTAATACGCATTTTTTTGTCCATGGACTGATCAAAGCCGCTATCAATGGTTCCCTGCAACCCACCGCCTATGGTGGCCATGGAGTCCATGCCACGCAGAAACCCCATGATGGAAGAAATGTCATTTTGGCGGTAAAAGAGATCAATAGTCTCTTTCAACAGGGCTTGGCTATCTGCTAACTCGGCGTATTTCGTTCGGAATTGGTCGATATGCTGTACTAGCTCCTCATAACATTCAAGGAATAATTTTTTGAAACGCCCTCCCCAGGTTAGTCCCCAAATATTGATATCTTTGAAAAGACGCTCTTTAATAGTGGGCGAGGTGATCAGGTATTCATCAAAGAAAAAATCCTGTTGCAGGCCGGAAATGGTTATGAAGTCGCTGATGAGTTTTTTGTCCTGGAGAAGGATGTAAATTCGTGAAAGATCAATAACGATTTTTTGTTCAATGGAAATTGAGGAGGCAATATCTTTATCAAGGATGGCATTGTCCTCCTCAATCATCTTCCTGAAGCTAAAATAACGATCTGCCAGATCCCGTTTAATCTCTATGGTGAGAAAATCAGTAATGTCGCTGTCCATGCCTTACCCTTGGAAGAATATTGCTTGTGTTGATATCAAAAGATATTCTCTCTTGTATACTCGTCATTGTAAGGGAGGGGCAATGGTTTTTCATGAAAAATAGGCAGCACTTCATTTTTTTTGCTATGGTCACGCCTGGAAAGAAGATTTAAGCCCTTTTTGGGGGCAAAGTTAAAAGTGGAAAAGGTATGAGTGGCTTTCGTGAAGATGGTGTCCGGCTTGTTAAGGATGCTGCCGATATTGTTGAGGTGATAGGCGAGCATGTCTCGTTGCAGCGCCGTGGCGCCAACCATCTTGGTCTTTGTCCATTTCATGGCGAGAAGACACCATCCTTTACGGTAAGCCCTGAACGCGGCCTCTTTCATTGTTTTGGCTGTAAGGAGAGTGGTGATGTCATCAGTTTTATGATGAAGTACCATAATCTCTCCTTTCAGGATGCACTAAAGGAGCTGGCTCAGAAATATGGTATTACCCTGGAGGAACGGGAGCTGTCCCCCCAGGAGCTGGAGCGCACCAGAAAAAAGCAGTTACTGGTGAATATAAATGAAAAGGCGGCGGCCTTATTCCACCTTTTCTTGCTTGAAAATCCTGCTGCTGCCGGGGCTCGAGAGTATTTGCACTCCCGGCGCGTCCCCGAGCAGGTTATTCGTGATTTTCGCTTGGGATATGCCCCTGACAGCTGGGATTTCCTCATTAAAAAATTGGCAGGTAATAGTGAGGAGATTGACCTAGCTATCCAGGCTGGGCTTATTGTGCGCAAAGAGGAGGGTAAGCAGTATGACCGTTTTCGAAAGCGTGTCTTGTGCCCAATTTTTAATCTCGCTGGGCAGGTGGTGGGTTTTGGTGGCCGTATTTTAGGAGATGGCCAGCCAAAATATTTAAATAGCCCTGAATCCTTGGTTTTTGATAAGGGGGCAACTCTGTATGGTCTTTATCAGGCCAGAGATGCGGTGCGCCGGGCCAAGAAATGCATTGTTGTGGAAGGAAATTTTGACCTGCTTACCATGGTAGCGGAGGGCATGGCACAGGTTGCCGCCCCCTTAGGCACAGCCTTAACCCAGAATCATGTCCATTTACTGAAGCGCTACGCCCCTGAGACTGTGCTACTCTTTGACGGGGATGTTGCTGGTGTAAAGGCAGCCATGCGTTCAGTTCCCTTTTTTTTAAAGGAGCAACTTGTCGCCAAGGTTGCGGTTTTGCCAGCAGAACATGATCCTGATACCTTCTTGAAAGAATTTGGTAAGGAAGCTCTGGCCTCCTTGGTGGATACGGCGTTACCATTACCTGAATTTATTTTTTCTAAATTGGTGGATGAGCATGGCCTGGGGTTGGACGGTAAGGGGAAAATTGTCCGTGAATTGCAACCACTGTTGCGGGCCATGGCCAATGATCAAATTCAGCGCACAGTTTTTCTGGCTCATTTTAGTGAGAAACTGGGGATCAGTGCTGATGATTTAAGCCAAACGCAGGTGGCGCCAGTTATTCGAAAGCCTCCGCCGATCAGCCGGGAGAACTGTTCCCCCCTTCCACCAGAACAACGGCGCTTGCTGGAATTTCTTATTTTTTTTCCGACTTATATCGAGGCCTTTGTGGAGAGTGGGGTGGAGCAGATCTGTTTCCATCCTACAGCTGAGTCGATTGTGAATCAGCTCAAGTCTATGACTGGAGAAGATTTTTTTCCCGAGTTGCTACTTAGTGAGCTTGATCCTTCGTTGCATGGGGTGGTTACCGAGATTTTAGTGTCGCAGTCTCCCTGTCTTCCGGAAAAGGCAGATGAGGCAGCAAAGGATATGCAGGTTTGGATAAGCAATAAAATAGTTGAGCGCCAAAAAAAGGTGCTTGTTGAGCAAATAAATGAGGCGCACCAGGCCAATAATTTGACACTCCTCATGGAACTTATTGAAAAGAAAAAAGAATTGGATGAATCGGCAAGAAAATAATATTTTGTTTTTTATATCTTGTGAATTTGTGTTTTTTTTGCATAAGTAAGTATCTGAGTTGGTTTTTTTGGATATTGAGCGTATTCAGTAATTCCTCATGGAAAGCTAAACAGTTCTTGGAAATATGGAATGTAACGGTTCAGTAGTGCCTCATATTTGTTCATTTGAGACTTCAACGCATACGTGTGCTATTCGAGAAGGCTCAAATGGGCGAAGATGATTGCTCATGACAGTTACCGTGTTCACTTACAAAGCGGGTCTTATGGCTACACAGAAATCAGCAGTGGTTGAGAATGATAAGGGGCAAGGCGAAACAATTGCAGCCGTGGATGCGGTGGAACTGCTTCCCGATAATGAGGCATCTGTTATTGCTAAGGATAGCAATAACGGTGTTGTGCCGGAAGCTGGGTGGGCTGAGGCTGGGGGGAAAATTAGTCGACGTCAGTCTGCCCTTGAAGATTTAGCTGATAAGGCCGCTGTCTCTCTGGACCCGGTAAAGGCCTATTTGCGTGAGATGGGAGCTGTGGCTCTACTCACGCCTGAAGAAGAAACAGAGATTGCCAAACGTATTGAGCAGGGAGATAGGCAGGTGCAGAGGGCTTTACTTGCCTTGCCTGTAACTATTTCGAAATTGGGTGAATTCAAAGAAATTCTGGAGAGTCGGCAAAAAACGGTAAGTGATTTTCTGCGCGGCCTCGATGATACCGATGAGGAGGGCTTGGCTAAACAGCGAGAGGCCTTTCTCTGGAAACTTGAAGAGGCCGAGCGCCTTGAGCGTGAGCGTGTTGCCCTGCGGCAAGATATTTTGGATCCTGATGCGGATCAGGATAAGGTGGTGCGGACTTTGGTGCGCCTTGACCGTATTACCCATGCCATTATTGATATCTTTGAGGAAGATCGGTTTCACAATAAATATATCGACGCCATTCTGGCAGAGTTTAAACAGGTGACCAAGCAGTTTGATCGTATTTTTAAAAAGCAGGATGCTGAACCGGAAAATGAAAAGATTGATATTATGTTTCGCAATTTGGAAGACGCCTATGGTGTTGACCGGAGTACTGTGGCAAGTGTGGTGTTGCTCATTGCCAAAGGTAAGGAATTCGCCCGGGTAGCGAAACAGGAGTTGACACGGGCCAATTTGCGGCTGGTGGTATCGGTGGCAAAGAAGTATGCCAATCGTGGTTTGCAGCTTCTTGATTTGATTCAGGAAGGTAATATCGGTCTGATGAAGGCGGTTGAAAAATTTGAGTATCGCCGAGGCTATAAGTTTAGTACCTACGCCACCTGGTGGATTCGCCAGGCGATTAATCGTGCCATTGCAGATCAGGGTCGGACCATCCGTATACCGGTACATATGATTGATACCATCAACCGGTTGCTCAAGGGCTCCAAGGAATTTGTGCGGCAGGAGGGACGGGAGCCAACCCCAGAAGAGATGGCGGAACGGCTTGATGTTGATCTTGATAAGGTACGCAATATTTTACGAATTTCCAAGGAGCCTGTCTCCCTCGACACCCCCATTGGCAGTAGTGAGGATAGTTATCTTACCGACTTTATAGAAGATACAGATGCTGTCTCCCCTCATGATGCAACAATTAAAGATGATTTGCGTCAGAATCTCAACCATGTGCTTAGCTCTCTCACTCCCCGTGAAGAGCGGGTGCTGCGCATGCGTTTTGGCATTGATACTGCCGTGGATTTAACCTTGGAAGAGGTTGGGAAAAGTTTTTCTGTGACTCGTGAGCGTATCCGCCAGATTGAGGCAAAGGCCTTGAAGAAGTTAAAACATCCTAATCGTAAAAAGAGATTAGAGAGTTTTGTCGTTGATGATTAGATACTGCTGGGCACGTGTAAAGTGGGTATTGGAATCTGGTAGTGAAGATTTTCTGGAAATGTGAAATTTGACACCTAAAACTCGAAACTGCAGTTTATTACATGGCTGATTTGCATTCCTGGCTCAGCCTTTCCATGGCTCCTGGTCTGGGGCCGGTTCTACTTCACCGTCTTCTTGCCGCCTTTGGTGAGCCTGCTGCTGTTCTGGCGGCCTCTGAAAAAGATTTATGCCGGGTTCCCGGTGTTGGGCATGCTGTTGCCTCTGGATTAAAGCCGGATGAGTTGGCTGCTGCTGCTGATAAGCAGTTAGAGCAGGCGGCCCGCCAACAGGTGACTATTCTTCATATTCAGCATGATGCCTATCCTGAGTTATTACGTCATATCTATCGGCCACCTGTTGTTCTGTTTGTAAAGGGTGATATTGAGCTGCTCTGTCAGGCAGGAGTCGCTATTGTTGGCTCGCGTGCAGCCACCGTCTATGGCCGGAAGGTGGCTGCTGAGTTTGGCGCTGCCTTGGCCCGGGAAGGATTGGTGGTTATCAGCGGAGTGGCTTTGGGGATTGATGGTGCGGCCCATAGTGGAGCCTTAACCACCGGCAAGACAATAGGCGTACTTGGCTGTGGTCTTGATGTGGTCTATCCCCGCCAGCATCGTCATCTCTATGGGGAGATTTCCCAGCATGGCGCCTTGGTGACGGAAAACCCTTTTGGTACCAGCCCCGAGCCTTTTCGTTTCCCGGCGCGCAATCGGATAATTAGTGGCCTGTCCCTAGGGGTGGTTGTGGTGGAGGCAGCACAACGCTCTGGATCACTGATTACAGCTGGTTTGGCCTTGGATCAAGGTAGAGAGGTTTTTGCTGTGCCAGGGCGAATTGATTCAGGTAAAAGTAGTGGGGTGCATAAATTATTACAGGATGGCGCTCTGCTGGTGAGTAGTGCTGATGAGATTTTGGCAGAACTCAGAGGCGGGACACCTGTTGACAAGGCAGACAATAGTCCGGAGGATGTTCTGGAACTTTCTCGTGACGAAAAAAAAGTGTATGGACTCCTTGATGTCTATGGCCTCTCCATTGATGAAATCATTCAACTGTCTGGAATGAGGGCAGAAAAGGTGGCTGAAATTCTTCTGCTCCTTGAGTTAAAAGATGCCATAAATAGCCTACCAGGTAATGTGTATCAGGTTGTAAATTCCAGTGATTAAGCGGGAAAGACTTGACAAGTTGTTCTTTTCCTGCTGATAAAGAGGCCTTGATTTTTTCTTTCTGCTAATTTTTCCTAACTAATCTATCAATATAAAAAATGTCAAAATCTCTCATTATTGTCGAGTCACCCGCCAAGGCCCGTACCTTACAGCGTTATCTTGGTAAATCTTATGATGTCAAAGCCTCTGTGGGCCATATTCGCGATCTTCCTGTCAAAACCCTTGGGGTGGATGTGGATAATGATTTTGCCCCGCAGTATGTGACCATCCGCGGTAAGGGTAAGGTCATCAGTGAGTTGAAAACAGCTGCAAAGAGAGCTGATCAGATCTATCTAGCTCCTGATCCGGATCGTGAAGGAGAGGCTATTGCTTGGCATATTGCTGAAAGTCTCAAGGCTGCCAAAAAGCCTATTCATCGTGCCTTGTTCCATGAGCTCACCAAGAAGGCCATCTTGGCTGCCATTGAGAACGCCACTGATATTGATTTTCATAAATTTGAGGCCCAGCAGGCTCGGCGTATTCTCGACCGCTTGGTGGGTTATCAAATTTCACCTCTGCTGTGGGATAAGGTTCGGCGCGGTTTAAGTGCTGGTCGGGTGCAGTCCGTGGCGGTGCGCATGGTCTGTGAGCGTGAGGAGTCTATCAAGGCCTTTGATCCGGTGGAGTATTGGTCTGTTGCCACCACCCTGCATAATAAAGAAGAACGCGTTCTGGTGGCTCAGCTTGATCGCATCAATAACAAAAAGGTCGATAAGGCTAAAAATCGTATCAAAGACGAGAAGCAAGCGGCTGAGATTGTAAAGGATCTACAGAAGAGTGAATATGTTGTTACTGATCTGATTAAAAGGGAAAAAAAGAGGCGGCCAAGCCCCCCCTTTATTACCAGTACTATGCAGATGGAGGCCAACAGGAAACTGCGGTTTTCTGCTAAAAAGACCATGATGCTGGCCCAGCGTCTCTATGAAGGTGTGGAGGTGGGGGCAGATGGCCCTGCTGGTCTTATCACCTATATGAGAACAGATTCCACTCGTATCAATGATGAGGCCCTGGAG
Organism: Deltaproteobacteria bacterium; assembly: GCA_029939635.1. Lineage (GTDB taxonomy): Bacteria > Desulfobacterota > Desulfobulbia > Desulfobulbales > SURF-16 > JAOZSN01. The sequence goes on along the minus strand of JAOZSN010000043.1, from coordinate 4,421 downwards.
CAGGTTCGTGAGGTTATTGTAACAGAGCAAGGCAAGGAGTATCTCCCTGCTAAGCCCAATGCGTACAAGACCAGTAAGTCTGCCCAGGATGCCCATGAGGCAATTCGGCCCACGGATGCGCGTCGTACACCAGCTAAGGTTGCACCGTTTCTGGAAAAGGATATGCTTGCCTTATACACCTTGATCTGGAAACGTTGTGTGGCCAGCCAGATGAAGCCTGCCATTTATGACCAAACCACCATTATTTTAGGAGCTGGCGATATATACCAGTTGCGTTGCACAGGCTCCATTATGCGCTTTCTGGGTTTTGTTTCCCTTTACGTTGAGTCAACTGATGATGCTGGTATGGCAGGGGTGCAGCGTGATGGCGATGTTTTTCTGCCCCATGTTGACAAGGGGGAGTCCCTGGATTTGCAAAAGGTTGAACCCAAGCAGCATTTCACCCAGCCACCACCCCGCTATACTGAGGCGACTTTGGTTAAGGCTCTGGAGGAGAATGGCGTTGGTCGGCCTTCCACCTATGCCTCTATCCTGTCAACAATCCAGGATAAAGAGTATGTGGTTCTGGCTGAGAGGAAATTTTCTCCCACAGAATTAGGTGCATTGGTCAACGGTTTACTGGTAGAACATTTCCCCGCTATTCTCGATGTGGAATTTACCGCCTCTATGGAGCAGACCTTGGATAAGGTGGAAGAGGGCTCTGCTGAGTGGTTGCAGATTCTTAAAGATTTTTATGGGCCTTTTAAAAAGACGCTGGATGCGGCTAAGAAAGAGATGCGTTCGGTGAAACGCACGGCGACTCCCACCGATGTCAAGTGCCCTGAGTGCCAGGGGATCATGATGATTAAGTGGGGACGCAACGGTGAGTTTTTGGCCTGTGAGAATTATCCAGATTGTAAAAGTACTACAGATTTCAGCCGCATGGAAGATGGTACCATTGTGGCCAAGGAGAAAGAAAAACCTGAGGACTCTGGGGAGGTTTGTGATAAGTGTGGGAGCCCCATGGTCTTTAAAAATGGGCGATTCGGTCGATTCTTGGCCTGCTCTGCCTATCCAAAATGCAAAAATATTAAGGCCGAAACCACCGGAGTAAAATGTCCGGAAGAGGGCTGCAAGGGTGAATTGATTAAGAAGGTCTCCAAGCGAGGCAAGGTTTTTTATAGCTGTGATCAATACCCCAAGTGTACCCATGCCCTGTGGGATAAGCCCATAGCTGAGTCTTGCCCAGATTGTGATTCTCTCTTTTTGCTGGAGAAAACAACTAAGAAATCAGGGACAACGCTGCGCTGCCCAGATAAGGAGTGTGGTTTTTTCAGGAAGGTTGAGGACGAGGGGGAGAAGGAGTAGTTTTGCTTTTCTAGGAAGTTAGATCGTACAGAATAAAATTAACAGGCCTTTTCCTTTAGCAGGGAAAGGCCTGTTGTTGTTTTAATCTCGCTCTGAATAGGTAGGTTTGCCCGCAAGAATGGTCAAGATGGCCTTGCCTTGCAGGTTCAAGTCAACAAAGGGTGAGTTTTTACTTTTGGAGACAATGGACTCTTTGCTGTAGGTGAAGGTTTTTCCTGGGTCGATGACTGTAATGTCGGCAGGAGTTCCTGGTGAAAGGGTTCCTGCGTTCAGTTTAAGAATCCTAGCAGGATTTACTGCGAGTAGTTCAACGAATTGGCTGGGGCTTATAATGTTGTCGCGCACTAGGGCCAAAGAGAGAGGGACAGATGTTTCCAGGCCGATAATGCCATTTGCCGCCAGATCAAATTCAACATCCTTTTCCATGTCTGCATGGGGGGCATGGTCGGTGGCAATGGCATCAATGGTGCCATCTGCCAAACCTTCCTGGATGGCGAGGCGATCGTCGCTGTTGCGTAAAGGAGGGTTCATCTTGGCGTGGGTGTCATAATCCCCCACCGCCTCTTCAGTCAGGGTAAAATAATGGGGTGTAGTCTCTGTGGTAACCTGGCAGCCTTTAGCCTTGGCGCGGCGAATTAGGTCTACTGATTCTCGCGTGGAGATGTGGGCAATGTGAATGGGGCGACCAACATAGCAGGCCAGGGCAATATCACGGTAGATCATAATTTCTTCAGCAACATGGGGAATACCGCGCAGTCCCAGGCTGGTAGAGAGGGCTCCTTCATTCATGGCGCCGTTTGCGCTTAAGGGCATTTCTTCGGAATGGGAGATGAGGAGCGTGTCATGGTTGCCGCTGTACTCTAAGGCGCGGCGCATGAGCTGACTATCCATGACAGGTAGGCCATCATCGGAAAGGGCAACACAGCCTGCCTGTTTCAGTTCTCCAAATTCAGAGAGTTCAGAACCGCTACTTTTTTTACTGATGGCACCCACTGGGTAGACACGACAGTGGCCGGCCTCGGCAGCCTTGGCCAAAATAAAGGACGTAATTTCCTGGCCATCATTGACCGGGGTGGTGTTGGGCATGCAGGCAACTCCAGTGAAGCCACCACTGGCGGCGGCCTTGCAACCACTGGCAATTGTCTCTTTATACTCCTGGCCAGGTTCGCGCAAGTGAACATGCATATCAATGAGCCCGGGAACAATCCATTTATCACTGACGTCAATAACTTCACACTGCTCCAGGACAGAGGCAGGAGGTGGGCTGAGAAAAACTTTGTTGATAAGACCCTGCTCTATGAGAATAGAACCAGTGGCATCAATATTATTGGCTGGGTCAATAATACGGCCATTTAGGAGAAGTGTATTTTTCATTTTTTAGATATTGCAGAAGGGAGAGGGGGGAATGGAATTAAAATTGATGAGGAGTGCCACCGCTGGGCGTGATCAGGCTTGTGAACAATAGTAAAGCTATGTGAGCAAGCCTGATCATGTTCAGATGGGGTGCTCCTCATCAACTTTCGCCGCCGCCCATGATGGAGTAGAGTAATGCCATGCGTATGGCAACACCATTGGTTACCTGATTCATAATAACAGAGCGAGGACCGTCAGCCAGTTCTGGTGAAAGTTCAACACCACGATTAATTGGGCCAGGGTGCATAATGATGGCCTCTGGCTTGGCTAAGCGCATCACTTGGGGGGTAATGCCAAAGTGGTTGGCATATTCCCGTACTGAAGGGAAGAGAGATTCTGACTGCCTCTCCATTTGAATACGCAGGGTCATGACGACATCAGCACCATCAATGGCCTCGGCTATGGTCTTGCAGGTAGTGGCACCCATCTGATTAACACCGGGTGGAATAAGGGTCGCGGGTCCAGCCACAAAAATATCAGCTCCTAGTTTTGAAAAGCCGATAATATTAGAGTGTGCAACTCGGCTGTGGGCAATATCACCAATAATGGCAACTTTTAAGCCTTTAATAGTGCCCTTGGCCTCTTGTACCGTCATCAGGTCAAGAAGCCCTTGGCTTGGGTGCTCGTGGGTACCATCTCCGGCATTAATGACTGAGGCCTTAATATGGCGGGCCAGCAGGCCTGGTGAGCCTGAATACGAATGGCGCAGGATAATAATATCCGGGTTCATGGCCGCCAGATTTCGTGCGGTGTCGATGAGGGTTTCACCCTTTTTGAGGCTACTGGTAGAGGCAGAAATGTTGAAGGTGTCGGCGCTCATACGTTTAGCCGCAACTTCAAAGGAGAGTTTTGTGCGAGTGCTGGGCTCAAAAAAAAGGTTGATAACTGTACGCCCACGTAAGGCAGGAACCTTCTTTATCTGTCGGGTGGATATCTCTTTAAACGATTCTGCTGTTTTAAGGAGGAAGGTAATATCATTAGCACTGAGTTGTTCCAGGCCAAGGATATGTTTGTGATTAAAGGTATAATCCTCTTCCATAATATTAGTTGACTGTGTCAGCAAGCCTGCTCCAGCGGATAGAGCTCAGGCGTTTAAAAGAAAAGAGGGGATTGCGGATATCCCATGACCAGTAGATAATGAAAGCCTTACCACGCACAGCACTTGTCGGGACAAATCCCCAGAAACGACTGTCATGGCTATTGTCACGGTTGTCACCCATGACAAAGAGAGAATGTTGGGGCACGGTGATTGGCCCAAAGTTGTCACGGGGAGATTGATGGTGAGGTTTTATGTTTTTATCAAGATGGATGGCCTGCTCCACAGGAAATGGGGAGCCATTTATGAAAAGGGTTTTGTCTTTTATTTGGATTCTATCTCCCTCGATAGCAACTACCCTTTTAATATAGTCAATAGCAGGATTTTCGGGGTACTTGAAGACAATGATGTCTTTCTTTTTTGGGGTAGCAATGGGGATGAGTACTGTGCCAGTAAAGGGATTTTTTAGACCATAATAGAATTTATTTACCAAGATGTGATCGCCAATTTGCAGGGTTGGCAGCATAGAACCAGACGGAATTTTGAAGGCCTGTACTACAAAGGTTCTGATGAACAGGGCAAGAATGAGAGCAATGATGATGGCTTCAGCGTATTCTCGAAAGAC
>JAOZSN010000172.1 GCA_029939635.1 Deltaproteobacteria bacterium | reverse complement strand
GGGGGGGGGGGGGGCATGAAGAAAAAGAGATAATTTCAGCGTATCAACACCTCTACAGCCCCACGACATTTTGCTAACACTTCGTGCTCATCAATAGTCGTAACCTGACGATCCCGCATGACGATGTGACCATTAATGACGGAATGCACCACATCTGCCCCTGTGGCACTGTAGACCAAGTGGGAAGGAATAGAGTAGAGGGGAGTAAGATGGGGTTGATCAAGATCCAGAACAATCATATCTGCCTTTTTACCTACCTCCAGAGAACCGATGGCATCTGCCGCTCCCAACAGGCGAGCGCCCCCCATGGTTGCCATATCTAAAGTCTGCTTGGCGTTGAGTAAGGTTGGGTCAAGATTATGTACCTTTTGCAGCTTGGCAGCGCTATCCATCTCCCCAAACATATCCACATCATTATTTGAGGCAGCGCCATCCGTGCCCAAACCCACCGTAACCCCAGCCTCAAGCAAGGCCGGAATAGGTGCCACTCCAGAGGCCAATTTCATATTTGATTCAGGACAATGGGCCACATTAACACCGCGCTCTGCCATCAGGGCAATCTCCTCGGAAGAGAGCACCACACAGTGATCCGCCACCAGGGAACTATCCAAAAGTCCTAAACCATCCAGATGCGCCACCGGCCTTTTAGCAAACTGCCGCATGGCCCCATCCACCTCTGCCTGGGTCTCAGCAAGATGAATAATATAACGACTATTATGATCCACCGCCTGCTGCTTTAAGCGAACCAGCAAATCCGGCGAACAGGTATAGATGGCATGGGCATTGGCTGTAACGGTAATGCGAGAATGTTCAGCAAACTCGGCAAACATTTCTTCCATATAGACAAAGCCATTGTCCAGTTCACCATAATTCGGTGATGGAAAATCATACAATACCTCCCCCACCCAGGCCCGCAGGCCACTGCTTGCAGCAGCGCGGGCAACATCTTTGGCAAAAAGATACATATCACAAAAACTGGTAGTACCACTCTTAATCATCTCCAAAGCAGAGAGATTGGTGCCAAGAGTGATAAGCTCTGGGGTAAGCCGACCTTCCACCGGAAAGATATGCTCCTGCAACCAGGTCATGAGAGGCAAGTCATCGGCCAGACCACGCATCAGGGCCATGGGAGCATGGGTATGAACATTGATTAAACCAGGCATAACCAGACCACGGCCTAGCTCAAGCACCTCTGCCCCAGGATACTGTTCTTCCAGAGCTGAAGCAGAAGCGATGGCCTGGATGGTATCACCAGCAACAGCCACACCACCTTCTTCAATAATGGTACCCTGCTGGCCACCGGTGTACACCGTGCCGCAGACAATAAGATGTACGTCAGCTGTCGTCATAATGTATCACTCCGTAAAATATCCACCACCAACTGCTGAAATTCAGCCTCTGCTACCTTTGCCTGGGACAGGATATCCTCAATAAGTATGGGCTGAAAATTGTCTGGATCATTGACATTGGAGACCATGGCAATACCCAGCACCTTAAGCCCAGCATGGATGGCAACGATAACCTCAGGCACGGTGGACATACCCACGGCATCTGCCCCGCATTGGCGCAAATAACGAGTCTCAGCTGGTGTCTCCAGACTAGGGCCGGGAATGGCAACATAGGTCCCTTCAGTCATTCTCTCTAGACCCATCTTCCGACCCACATCCAGGGCAATCTGTCGCAAGGAAGCATCGTAGGCCTGGGAAAGATCAGGGAAACGTGGCCCCCACTCATCCACATTAGGCCCACGCAAAGGATTATCGGGGATAAAATTAAGATGATCGCTAATCACCATCAACGTCCCAGGGGCATAGGCCGGGTTCAATCCACCAGAGGCATTAGCCACCACCATCAAGCGTGCCCCCAACAGAGATAAAACCCGCACTGGCATAGTCAACTCCCTGGTGGAGTACCCCTCGTAATAATGAAAACGCCCCTGCAAGGCCGCCACCTTCCGTCCACCCAACTCACCAACAATGAGATTACCAGCATGGCTTGTCACGGTTGAACGCGGGAAATGGGGGATATCCCCATAGGGAATAACCAGCGGCTCTTCGATGAGATCAGCCAGACTGCCCAGCCCTGTGCCTAGTACCAGTATTATTTCTGGTTTAAAGGAAAGACGTTCAGCAAGATAAACCCTGGCTGCTATTACCTTTTCAATAAATTCATTCATAGAGAGAATATCGAATATCGAACAAGAAATTTCGAACCGCAGAAGTGAAAAAACACTTCGTTATTCGAAATTCCTTGTTCGATATTCTGCGGTTCGTTTTTTCTAAACCAAGCCCTGATCGAGCATGGCATTAACCACCTTTACAAACCCGGCGATATTTGCCCCAGCCACATAATTTCCAGGTTGGCCATACTCTGCGGCAGCATCAACACAGGTACTATGAATCGACTTCATGATATGCTTTAGACGATCCTCAACCTCATTGGCCGGCCAGTTAAGGCGCATGGAGTTCTGAGCCATCTCCAGACCAGAAACAGCCACACCACCAGCATTAGCTGCCTTGCCAGGGCCATATAAGATCTTACTCTCCAGAAAAATATCCACCGCTTCTGGCACCGAAGGCATATTGGCCCCTTCAGCCACAACATAGATGCCATTATCAACCAGATTCTGGCCATCTTTAGCATTGATCTCATTCTGAGTAGCGCTGGGAAAAGCGCAGTCTGCCTTGTGGTTCCAGAGAGGGTTATAATCAAGATCTGCCGCGACTGATGTATAGACTGCATCAGGAAACTTCTCTACATAATCCTTGATGCGACCACGTCGGTAATTTTTATGCTTCATCACCCAGGCCAATTTATCCTGATCAATACCAGCCTCATCAAAGATATACCCAGAGGAGTCGGACAAGGTTACCACCTTGCCGCCTAACTGCAGAATCTTTTCGGTAGTGAACTGGGCCACATTACCACTGCCAGAAACCAGACAGGTCTTACCCTCCAGGCTCTCAGCACGGGTGGCCAACATCTCAGCAGCAAAAAAGACCGTGCCATAGCCAGTGGCCTCCGGCCTGATCAGGCTGCCGCCCCAGTTAATCGACTTACCGGTCAGTACCCCGGTAAATTCATTACGTAATTTTTTATACATGCCAAAGAGAAAGCCAATCTCCCGGGCACCGACACCAATATCACCGGCAGGCACATCGGTATTAGGGCCAATATGGCGCTGCAACTCAGCCATAAAGCTCTGACAAAAACGCATCACCTCATTATCGGACTTGCCCTTGGGATTAAAATCAGAGCCACCCTTACCACCACCCATGGCCAGAGTAGTCAGACTGTTTTTAAAGACCTGCTCAAAGGCCAAAAACTTGATGATACCCAAGTTTACCGATGGATGAAAACGCAAGCCACCCTTATAAGGGCCAATGGCACTGTTCATCTCGACCCGAAAACCACGATTCACCTGCACCTGATCCTGATCATCCATCCAGGGAACCCGAAACATTAAGACCCGTTCAGGCTCGACAATCCGCTCCAAGACAGCCGCCTGACGATATTCCGGATTCCGATCCAGCACTGGCTGAATTGAGGCAAGCACCTCTGTTACAGCCTGATGAAACTCACGTTGTTCAGGATCCCTATCCTTTATCATGGTTAGAATTTCACTCATAATGTCTCCTTGGTGTTTTGAAGAGCAACGGAAATCCCCCATCCCCTTCTTTAATACCCCTTACCCTCTACCCCTATTTTCCAATCAAAACGAATAGGATGAACTGGCCATGGGAAGCTCAAGTTTATGCTCCTGCTCCAGCATGACACACTCTGACTCCAACGGGTTAATCTTAATGAGTAACTGTTTTTTCACCTGCACATGCCTGATAAATTCAGACTCAGCCACAAACTGCTGGGTCTCCAGCCAGGAATAGTCGAAATGATCATCACCCTCACTTACAGTAACATACGGAATACCTAAAGAGGTGATATTTTGGAAAAAATGAGACCCCTGGGACGAATCAGACTTAAACCCCTCCTGGCGCATTTCAATAAAGGCACCCACCCCTGAAATATCCTGCCACTGCACCGGAATACCAAGCCAACGATCTGCGCTTCCCCAGCGCCCTGGCCCCACCAGTAAATAAGAACGATTGCCTGCTACCAGTTTCTTATTAAACTGGCTGATTTCACTGGCCATGGCTTGGGTCTTGGCTGGGTCAAAAGTCTCTGGTTTAACGTAGAGGATATCGGCAATATCCTCAATAACTCCAAAGCCCAGGGAGTCCTTGGAATGACAGATAGCAGCGCCTCGTTCCTCAGCAGTAATGACCACCGCTAAATGATCCCTACCCGCCACCATGGGCCTCATCTGCAGAAAATAGAGAACACTCTTGCTCTGATCACTATCAACATCCACCGCAAATTCAATCTCGGCTGGACAACCCATACCATCACTACTCATCTTCAATAGGGCGACAATGGTCTCTGGCAAAGGAATAAGACCATGTTTCAACACCGAGGCAAAGGTTACAACCTTCATACCGGGATGGTTGCCATCACGAATTCGGTTCTCTGCAGGCAGATAGGTCGAGGCCAGCAGGGCAATGGCCTCCTCATCCTCCGCATCATCCACCTGCCTCTTAGTAAGACAACTGCGGTCATCAGCATCCAACTCACAACGCGACACCCTCATATCAACGGCATAAAAAGCACGCTGACAGTTGGCCAAGATATCGTCTACGGTGGAAAACTGCGGCATAATTTTGGGATATTTGGGGGAGAAACGCAAAGAGGTTTCCCCTTCAACCACGGTCTTACCTAAGCCCAAGGCCAGGTGAACCACACCCTCCTCAGCTTTCATGTAGGAAACAGGATAATAATTATAGGACTGGGCCACCCCAGATATCGCAGGGTAAAAAAACTCACCATACTGTCGCCCCACCACCTGCTGAATAATGACAGCCATGGAGTCACGCTCTCTGGAACTTTTCACCGAGCGACCAAAGGCCTTAGGCCCAGCAAACCAGGTGGAGGCCCAAACCAGTTTCACTGCCTCCTCAACCTGATGAAAACAAATGGCTTCATCATCCTGGTTATTGGTGAGCATATAGGTGTTATACAGCCCGGCATAGGGCCTGAAATGACCATCCTCCAACAGACTTGAAGAACGAATCGATAAAGGCCCGTTGATTTGTTTTATGATGGTACGGAGCTCTTCATCAAGCCAGGCAGGCAAAGGGCAACTCACAAAACCCTTGGCAATAACTTGATCATCATCCTCATCGTAGAGATGATAGAGGCCATTTTCCTCCACAAAGCTGTCGAACCCTTCTGCGGCAATAACCATGGTTTTTGGAAAACGCACCTCAAGCCCCTCAGGGAGATCGGGGCAACGGGGCAAGATGTTGGCGATAAAGGCCAAACCACGGGCCTTGCCGCCGATGGAGCCACTACCCAGCTTAACAAAATCAATAATTTCAGGATCAAATTTCCCACCGCTATACTGCACAACGACCCCCTGCTGCTGCTGGCGACGGAGTTGATGAATACAATCCACCAGATAGCCGCGTAAC
>JAOZSN010000042.1 GCA_029939635.1 Deltaproteobacteria bacterium | reverse complement strand
AGGTGTTGATTAATTTCTGTACCAAATGATGTGTGAATCATTGCTGCCGCTGCCGCTGCAGAGGCACCTATTTGCAGCAAAGATGCATCTTTGTTAGCAACTGTAGGGTATCTACGTAGGGCTGTGATGAATACCACTAGAAATATCAGCATAAAAAGAATAAAACCAGGAGTGCCGCTCTCAATCCAGGTTTGCAGCTGGCAGCTATGGGGTTGATTTCCCATCTTTACATCAGGTATTTTTTTTTGGACGAATTTTTTGTTTTCATTCCAAGCCCCATAGTATTCTGTAACCCCTACACCTATACCGAACAGAGGGTAACGTTCAATTGTTGGCCATGATAATTGGAATTGGTAGAATCGACCCATTGCTGAATCAATAGAGCCTTTATTTTCAAAACGATCAACAATTCGATCAAAATAAATCGCTACACCAACACTTAAAATTAGAATACCTAATACCCCTAAAAACAGGGCACGAGTTGGTTTGATAATACGGGATCGCACAAGTGCCAACACCGTAAATCCACTACCGATAATAAAACTTAGCCATCCGGCTCTGGAAAGAGCAAATATTAATGCGGCAAATCCTGTTCCAAAAAATGCGTATCTCTTTAGGCCTTGCCAATGGAACAAATAAGGCACGGCAAATACGAGCAGTATGGCTAAATAACCTGCAAGGCTATTGGTTCCTCCAAGGGTACCTGAAACCCGTAATCCTTCATTTACATAAAAAAGGCGGTTGGTTGACTGTTCGCCTAAAACAACGAGTCCGAGCGTACTACCCGTAATAAGTTGCGCTACGGCAAGCACTCCTTGAATGAGAAGAATATAAAAAACAGCTGATTTGAGCAACTGAGCTAGTTTTTCTGATATGGCCATATTGCTAATAAGGATATATATAACCAAGTATTTTGCCTGCCATAGCAAATAAATAAGACTACGATGGAAATGCGCCGTAAATATTAACGTTGCTAACGTTTGCCAAATAAAAAGAAACAATAGTAGCCAGGCAACTATGTCTAAACGAATTCTTTCTTTTCTCTCTATGGCCGCAAGGGAAAATAGAATAATGATTATGTCAATGAAGAAAATTTGTAACATTGCAGGTTCTGCAAGTTGAATTGAGTAGAGTGATATTCTGAACTGGGAAAAAAATAATAAGGCAAATAATAACACTTCATACTTTCTGCGAACCAGCAGGAAAGAAGCTAATGATAAATAGCCAAGCACTGCGACTGTCTGACGTTGTGGAGAATCAGCCCATTGGATAAAAAGATACCAAATAGTGATTGGAGCTCCAATGATAAGAGCGCCGATAATTGCATATGATAATATTGGCGTATCTAAATTTTTAAAATTATTTATTGTTTTCATGGCTTTTGTTGAAAAAAGGAAACATTTGTCATCTTCCTAGAGGTCTATTGGCTAGCGCTGTAATCTGACAAAATAGCAATTAGTTTGTAGCTGTTAGTTTTATTTGGGGGGCTGCGACAACCGATTATCCTAATGTTTTTTTACCTGTTTGTGTTTCGACGATTTGTAAATTCATCAATTTTAAGTATGCGGATAATATCCCTAAGGGGTTGTCTGGCGCACAGATAGATCATTAGCATATATACAACCCCTCCTGCAATAATGCATACTATGAGTCGCGGAATCGTTTCCCAGGATATTAGTAAATTCTTGATACTTAATACTGTTAAGGCCATGACCAGAGCAGAAATAAAAGGGCCGATATGTCTAGTAATGTATTTTTTAAATTGAAATTTTAAAATCGAACAAGAGGCAAGGATTATAGCTATAAACCGGAGAGGGAAGAATGTCATCCATACTAGCAAAACACCATTCAACCCATGCAAACTTGCCGCTACATAAAATCCGCCTCCAAATAGGGCAACACTGGCCAGATTTACCCAAACACCAACATCTGCTCTGCCTACAGCATTCAACGCTTGGGGCAATAAGCCCGAGAGAGTTTGCATGGCTGCTAGTATGGAAAGCACCTGAAGAGGCAAGATGACATCAGACCATTTGGCACCGAGGAAAATATCAACAATATCGCCTGCTGTAACAGATAGCCCCAGAAACAAAGGCAATGAAGCGATGGACAAGTAAACACTTGAAGATAGTAAGACCTCTTGGAAACGAGGAGAATCTTGCAGCTTCGCCAATATTGGGAATGTTAGCCTGTAATATGCTGATGACATTAATTGGAATATGGCCATTGCCATCTGTGTGGCAATAGTATAAACGCCAAGGATTTCAGCACCCAAGATTCTTCCAATAATGAATGTGTCCAGTTTGCTATAAACAAACCAGAGAAGTCTGCTTGCTGTTATGTTTGAACCAAAAATAAGTAGTGGCTTAAGGCTCTTTAGGTCAAATGTGCAATTTGGCCACCATTTTGATGAATATGTAAGTAGTGCTGCTAATAGTAAACGTTCAGCAATAAATGCGTAAATTAAACTGTTTACGCCATGTCCTGTTGCCGAAAGGACAATAGCTATACAGCATCTTAAAAGACCACAAGCAAGTTCTGCCCTTGATGTAATATCAATTCTAAATTTTCTAGACAGCACACCATTACAGATAATACTAAATGGCATCGCAAAAAATACCAGCGAAAGAACGCCAATCATTGGTATTAGTTTTTCTTCAGAAAACCAAAGGGCAATAATTGGAGCAGTAAATTGGCTGATTACAAATAAGAACAAGGCACTGAGCATTAGGATAAAGAAACAGGACGATAATTCGTTCTGGGAAATCTTTTTTCGCTGAATTATAGCACTCAAGAAACCAAGATCTATTACATTTTCTAGCAATGATATATATATGAATGCCATTGCGTAAAGACCAAAATCTTCTTTCGAAAGCAAATGGGCAAGAATAAGTGTAGTTGTGAAAGTTGCCAGTTGGGTGACTACTTTTGAGATACCAGTCCAAGACGCTGAGCGAACAATCAATTTTTTGTTGAGTTCATTATCATTCATTATCATTCATTGCTGGTAACTGATTATGAAAGGAGTCAAAATGCCGAGGGTCATGTCTACCCTTGGCTCTTGTTGCTCTTTCAGTCTCTAAATGGTCGAGTGCTCAGCACAGACCAATAAAACTTACCACGCCAAGGGTCAGGTCTTAAAATAGTAGTTTTTTCTGCGCGGTGGGTCTAAACTTTTACATATTAAGCCCTGAAAATAATGATACATTTGAGAATTTTGAAACCCCGGTGAGCATAATAAAACGTAGATGGGCGCCTTGGGCTTTAATACCGAATAAAAATTACGCAGCTCTTCCCGCAGTTCTGTTGCGGTTTCTGGCTTGGTGATATTGTTCAGGATTGGCTTGTCATGCTCATCAGGGAAGTTTTTTCATTCCAGTAGATCCAGCTAAACTGATTTAGCCTAACGCCTCACCAATACGCTTCATGGCTTTCTCAACATTCTCATAGCTGTTAAAGGCACTCAAGCGAATATAGCCCTGGCCACATTTGCCAAAGCCAGCACCTGGAGTGCAGACCACTCCGGCCTTGTTTAATAGCATATCAAAAAACTCCCAGGAGTCACGACCTTGGCCGTCTATCCAGATATATGGGGAGTTATCGCCTCCTACGCAGTCAAAGCCAAGCTTTGTCATCTTTTGGCGAATGAGTGCAGCATTTTTCAGGTAGCCATCGGTCAGCCCTTTTGTTTGGGCCTGGCCTGCCTCACTGTAAACTGCAGCAGCAGCACGTTGGATGGGGTAGGAGACACCGTTGAATTTAGTGCAGTGGCGTCTATTCCATAAGGGGTGGATCAGTTGTTCTTTGCCTGTATGGTCAAAGGCCTTGCATTCTTTTGGCACCACGGTGAAGGCGCAGCGGGTACCGGTGAAACCAGCGTTTTTCGAAAAGCTGCGGAATTCAATGGCCACTTCTTTAGCCCCATCAATCTCATAGATTGACTTTGGTAATGACTCATCACGGATAAAGGCCTCGTAGGCAGCATCAAAGAGGATGAGGGCTTTGTGCTTATGGGCATAGGCAACCCATTTGGCTAAGTCGTCTTTGCTTATTGTCGTGCCGGTGGGGTTGTTAGGGAAGCAGAGATAGATAAGATCGACCTGTTCTGTTGGTAGGGTCGGCACAAAGTTATTTTCCTTGGTGGCGTCAAGATAGACCAGGCCACCATAACGACCATCGGTGAAGATATCTGTACGCCCTGCCATAACATTTGTGTCAAGGTAGACAGGATATACCGGGTCTGGAATAGCCACCTTGATGTCGGTGGTAAAGAGTTCCTGGATATTGCTGGTGTCACATTTCGCGCCATCGCTGACAAATATTTCATCAGCAGCAATATCAGCACCACGACTTTGGAAGTCATGCTTGGCAATTGCCTCACGCAGGAAGTCGTAGCCTTGCTCTGGGCCGTAGCCGCGAAAAGTGGCATCATTAGCCATTTCATCTACTGCCTCATGGAGGGCCTGGACGCACGCATCCGGAAGTGCCCGAGTGACATCGCCAATACCTAAGCGAATAACTTCATTGTCGGGGTTTTGTTCCTGGAAGGTGTTGACCCGTTTGGCAATATCTGCAAAGAGGTAGGAGGCTTGTAGCTTTAAAAAATGTTCGTTAATGGTAATCATAATGTCCTCAGCGTGGTGGCTCAATAATAGATATATGGAAATGATATTCTATATTCTATTGGCTCCTTTCTGTCAATTAACCGTAGGAAGGTACGTAGTTATATAGTCTGTTACTTGACAAGTTTAACTACTCCACGTACCTTGCCTTCATGACTTTTTCAGAGACTTTTTTGTTGCGTAAAAAAATGGCCATAGCCCCCTGGTTTTCCGATGCGTCCCTTGCCGAGGGGGAAAAACTCAGTGGCAAGGCGGTGGTGATGCTTTTGCGCCATAGCAGTGGGGTTGTGTTTCCTGAAAGCAATGTAACTGCGACTATTATCTTTAAAAGCAGCACAACAACCACACAGGGTTTTGCTGTTAAGAGCGCATTCTGCTCGTGTTGTGGGGCTGCCCAGAAACGTCCTTATTGTGGCCATTTGGCTGCTGCTGCCTTAGTGGCTTTGGTTCCCCTGCAGGAGAGGGATGGGCAACCGTATCCAGCACCCTTACTCTTTGCCGAGACAATGTGGTATTCTTTGGCTACTCACCTTTTTCATCATTATAGTGAGCGTCCAGGGCAGCTGGTTCAAAACTCTGATGATACCTTTAGTTTCAATATTGGTTCTGGGGATGATGAGAAAGATTTGAGCATTACTCTGCCTGACCGTTATGAGCTATTATTTACATCGTTGCATAAAAAACTGCGTGGTGGTGGGGAATTGTCTGATGCTGTTGTGAATCTTCATTCTGACCAACAACGCCTTACTTCCACAGTTACTGAGCAGGCCCTTAACAATCAAGGGAGTTTTTCCATGGGGCAGCGCCAGGCTGCTTCCCTTATGTTTTTAATGATGGGTCTGCTGGCAACCAAGCTGGCTGACGGAGATATTGTTTTTTCAGATGAATCAGGATCTTTCTATCTCTCCTCGCTCGGGTCTGCAAGTCAGTATGGTTTTCGGCTGCGTCTGGTAAGCGGCACCAAGAGTGAGGTGGTGCTGCATGCCTTGGCCGGTAAATTGCCCAACCTTGTTTTGTTGGCAGATGAGGTTTTTGAATTTACTAAAATACGTATTAACGATGATGGCTCCTTATGCTGCATTCCGTTTCTGCGTCTGGCTGATGGCCGTATCTTTAGACGGGAGGAATTGTTTTCCTGCAGCTTTGGGAATCTTCTGTATTTGTCGGGTGAAGGCTTGCGCCAGATCAGGCGGCAGGATGGTGACGTTGCTATTCGTCCAGCCAAACCTGCCATGACCTCGCTCTTTGACTACGCTGCTCCCCAACCAAGAGTTGGCACGGCATTCACCATTGCCAGCCAGGATGTCACTGTTTTTTTAGAGCAGAGCCATAAAGCTTTATGTTGCGCAGATAATGACATTGATCCCCAGCTTATTGATTTTAAGCTGCACGACAAGCCGGATAATTTACACGTGCAGAGCTGTACCCATGATGAGCAGGGCTGGTATTATCTCGCTGGCTATTATGGTGTGGGCAATAGAAAGGTGCCTTTGCTTGAATTGTTGCAGGGCTCGGAAAAAGGTTTGGAGTATTTGCCTGGCTCTGGTTTGCAACTGCGTAATGGGTCCCTGAGCTGGTTTTATGAATTGGGCCGGGAACGGTTCTGGCAGCAGGGGGGCACGGATGCTGGCATCAAGTTGACCAGTCTAGAATTACTACGCCTGACCAGTCAGATTGATGATGTTATCCTGCCCACAGAGGGTGAAGATGACCGTCTTGCCTCGTTGCTTGATTCAAGTCACTGGCAGGATACTGTCAACCTACCCGCATACCCTGAACATCTGCGCGACTATCAGGTTAATGGTCTGGCCTGGCTTTATGCCCTATATCGCCATGGTCTGGGCGGTATTCTGGCTGATGATATGGGGCTAGGCAAGACCCATCAGGCCCTGGCCCTGATTTGGCTCATTACCAGGAGTGAACCGGATGCCTGCTTTTTGGTGGTCTGTCCGGCCACGGTGGCCTCCCATTGGCAGATGAAGGCTGCCGAGTTTTATAATGATCTTCGGCTACAAATATACCATGGCAGTGGGCGCAGTTTTATGCCTGATGCTCAGATTGTTATTACCACTTATGGTCTTCTCAGCCGTGATACGGAATTGCACCAACGCCATTTTACAGCTATCTTTTTCGATGAAATGCAGCACCTGAAAAACAAAAAGACCCAGGCGCACCAGTCAGCCTTGACCTTGGACTCCTCATGTCGCATAGGTCTTACCGGTACACCCATTGAAAATTCAAGTTTTGATTTAAAAAACTTATTGAACATCTGTCTGCCAGGGATTCTTGGTTCTGATAAACAGTTCAAGCAGCGTTACGGCAAGGGAGCCTCGCCTGAACAATTGCAAGAGTTAGCCAAACGTCTTTCTCCCTTTATCCTGCGGCGTGACAGGCAACAGGTCTTGCAGGAGTTACCTGATATAATTGATGATACCCATACCTGCGAACTCCATGAAGATCAGGTGGCATTTTACCGTCAGGCCTTGGGAGAACAGGGTAAAGAGCTACGTGTTGCCTTGGATGATACCAATTCCAAGGTGAATTATATTGATGTGTTGGCCATGGTTACCCGCCTTAAACAGATTTGCAATCATCCTAATCTTCTCCATGATGACGCTGAGTATAACAGCGGCAAATGGGATTTGTTTGTGGAGTTATTAGATGAATGTCTGGCCGCTAAGATGAAGGTGGTGGTCTTTAGCCAATACACCTCCATGCTTGATATTATTGAGAAATACTTGCATAATTCCCAGGTTCGTTATGCTGGCTTACGAGGTTCTATGCCACTGAAGAAACGGGCCGCCATGATTGACAGGTTTCAAAATGAGCCAGATTGCCAGGTGTTTTGCGCCAGCTTATTGGCTGGTGGGGTGGGGGTTGATCTCACTGCTGCCCAGGCGGTGATCCATTATGATCGTTGGTGGAATGCGGCTCGGGAGGATCAGGCCACAGCTCGGGTTCATCGTATGGGCCAGAAAAAGGTGGTGCAGGTCTTCCGTCTAATTACCACTGGTACCCTGGAAGAAAAGATTCACCGGATCATTGAGCAGAGGCGCGAGTTGGCAGCACAACTTATTAAAAATGATGATGCCGCTATGGTTAAATCTCTGAGTCGCCAGGATCTGCGTGAGTTGTTGGACTGGTCAGGAGGGGACTGACTCTTGCCAGCTTTCCTGTTCCAACCAGCCGTGTTTGAGGGTGAAGGCCAGTTCAGGGCTGAAGGGGAAATTGGGGTCGTTGTTGAGAATGGTTGCGCCTATTTGGGCCTGGTTTTTACTCACTGGCAATAATTTTTTATGGTGGCGTTTCAGGGTGGCGAGATCACAGCGCCAGAGATCAAGGGGGTGGCAGCCACGAAGGATGGCGGCAATGCGTAATCCTGCTGGGTCGCTGTCTCCCCAGTGGCGGCAGCTGGAACATAATGGCGCTAGCAATTGATACAGGCGACGGACAGTGCGGTTAGGAAAACCCGCGGTGAAGATCAGTATCTGGTTGAGGTTTGGGGTGCGAAGTAATTGGCTGAAGGGAGCCTCGTTCTCGCAGGTTATAAGGGTTGACTTGGCATTATTTGCTGGGGCCAGGCTACAGGATGTTATGCCTTCAAGATGAAACCAGTTAAGCACGGCAGGCTCTCCTGCCTGGTAGAGTTGGTTTATCCAATCATATTTCCGGCCATTTTTATAATAAATGAGCGGAGCGAAGAGTAGGGCGCTGATGGTCAGACGATCTTGGATAACCAGAAATTCTTGCCATACTGGTTCGTTTTTTGGCAGATATGGCAAGAGCAGCCGTAACCACTGGGCCACGGTTTTATGCAATTCGCCCTGGCGCAACTCTTTGCTGTTGCCGCAAAATTTGGCACCAAGTTCAGACAGGGTAATTTCCTGGCTATTGTCTTGCAGAAAATCAACGATTTTGGCTGCAGTAAAAAGTCGTTCGGTGGTGTGCTCTGGGACGATGGCCAGTTGCTGATCAATGGCAATTTTATCCTGCTGCAGGAAAGAATGGATCTGGCCAAGACGGGGATAGGCCAGCCGTAACCTATCCAGCACTACATCGACATCATCACCAAGGAAAGGTTCTGGTTCAGGACGCTTGCGACCAATGAGCTGATAGACAGATAGCAACCAGTCATTAATCTCGCTAGAACTCTTACCCTCCAGCAAATGGTCAAAGGAAAGCTTCAGTTCATTTTTGCCCGTATATTTGAGGGCATTCAATCCAAAGAAATTCTCCAAAGGTTGCTGTTCTTCCCCCTCCAAATCCTGCCCCAGCTTCATAATGCCAGAAAGAGAACCCCGCCGTTCATGGCGTTGACAGACTTTTTTCAGGATTTTATGGAGTAGAGAGCTGATGTTCATATATGGTTTTTCAGGTAGTTACTGTTAACTGGGAACTGTTTTTTTTATATCTCTTCCCCAAAAACAATCTCTTTTTTCTTCTCTGGTTCATCAAACAGGCCAACCTGTTTGATGATATTTGGGTTTTGCCAATGGAAATCGCGTAGGTGGATATCAAAGTTTTTGTCTTTGACCACAAACAGGGTGGTGGAGTGGCTTATCTCGCGGCGCACGCCGTCCTGATCTGGTGAGGCCACAAAGAGTTGCAGGTTAAGATCGGTGGCAAAGCCCAGTAACTGGTCGCGTCGTCCTGCATCAATACCGTAAAATGCCTCATCAAAGAGCAGGGTGTGCAGTCGTACTTTTTTGCCCTGATAGAGGAAATGGGCAATGGTCAGGATGAGCAGATAGTTGGGGACGGCCTGCTCGCCACCAGAGCCCATGCTCTTGGTTGTTCTGTCCATCACCACGCCTTCATCTCCCAAAGATGAGACTTCTAACTCGTAGCGGTACCAGTTGCGGTAGTCCAGTTCATCGGGTACGGCACCAACCTCGGCAGCCATGATCTCTTCCTGATGATCTTCAAAAAAATGACGAACCTCCTTGTCAGCCTCTGGATCAAAGGAGCTATGTTTTTTGATGATTTTTACCAGCCGTTTAAAATTATCCAAGGGCCGTACCCTGAATTTATAACGTTGGCCACCAAAGGATCGGTTGGCCAGCAGAGAGTTAATACGCCGCATCATCTGTTCCAGTTCACTGACGTGGCGGCGGAGATAATTCATCAGGTCAGTCATGATGATTTTAGTAAAGAGCTCTCTGGTGTGATCGTTAATCAGCTCCTGCTGTTCGCGGACCGCCTGTTCCTGTTCCGGCAGGATCTCGGCCAGTGCACGGCTGCGGAAATCATGGAGCTGATTGCTCCCCTCATCATAGGAAAAGCGAAAGGCCGCTCCAAACTCAGGATCATTGAGTTTGACCTTAAGCTCTGGGATTAGCTGTAAGGCCTGTTTTTCAGCCTCTTGCCTCTTTTTGCTGATGGCAGCACTGCTGGTAAACTGGTGTCCTGTCTTTATTTTAAGGACATAATGAGCCATATCGGCAATATCAGGCAGCCTGTCTTGAAGTTCTTTGTTTTTCTGATCCAGGGACGTTTGCAGCTCTGTGGCCTGTTTGTCTAGTTCTGTCAGGCGTAGGCGATTTTGTTTTTGGTCTAATTCAATGGCACCAAGCTGTTTGTTCAGGGTATTGATGGCCCCTTGAGTTGCCTGGGCTTGCTTGTCTAATTGGTTGATCCGTTGTTCCAGTCCAGCCAGCCCCTCTTTGCTGATGAGTGTTTTTAATTCCTGCTGACGGGTGCTGAGATGGGTAACCTCTTGGCCCAGGTCTGTAAATCTTTCCTGCTGCAGATTGTAGCGCTCCTGGCAATGGTCATGCTCGTTGGTTGCGGCGTCTACGGTATGGGCCTGGTCATGGATAGCTTTAAGCTGCTCGCTTAGTGTCTGGCGAAAATTGGTTACATCATCCTGTTGATTCGCTAGTTTGCTCTGTTCTCGGTGTAATTTTTGCTGGGTTTTGCGGAGCTGTTTAAGATCTTTTTCAAGGAAAGCGATCTCTGTTGCCAAGGCCTGTTTACGACTTATTTCACCAATGAGCCGAGACTTGTTACCATACAGTGTTCTCTCATGGCTGCGAAAGGCGAGCAGGTTTGTTTTGTTCAGGCTGGTAATGGTCGGCTCTTTATCATTGCCACTCTCCATCTCTGCCGCCAGGCAGCGCAGGGCTGTGGGGTCACTTTGTTGGATGTCAAAGATGCTGCGCATCCAGGGGTGGATGTCTTCAGCTGCACGGTTGGGACAACTAATGCGTATCCCTGGCCATGCTGTGATGAGTTCACGGCAACTGGCATAATCACTGTCGCGGACAAGCAGGGTGGCAAGTATGTCCTCGCCAATGGTCTCTTCTATTTTGTCCTGTTCGGCCTGGCTCAATTCTACCAGCCATTCCAGGCCAAGATAGAGAGGTTTGGCCTGGATCATTTTGTTACTGAGGCTGCGAATACATGGATATATCTCTTGCTGGGGTTGGGGCGTTTCCTGCTTTAGTAGGGCCTCCAGACTCTTTTCCTGGCTGTTTATTTCAGTTGTGACCTGGTTGTTTTCTTGAGTTAACAGGACTGATTGACCATTGAGTTGGCGCAGCTGCCCCTCTATGGAGGTCATGACCTCATTGGCTTCGAGTTGCAGGCAGCCTGCTATATCTTGGTGGCGAAAAAGATGATCTGTCTTTTGTTGCAGAGAGGTGATGGGGAAGGGGAGTTTATGGGATCTGCGGCCGCATTCGCTTACAGTTTTGGCCAGTCTCTTTTGCAACTCCTTGTGGTGGCGCTGTAATTTTTGACCTGCCTGGCGGAGCTGTTTTTTTGCCTCTTGCCTGCTTGCCTTGCTGAGCGTCAGTGTGGCTTTTTTTTCTGCAAGTTCTGCTGAACAGCTTTTTTCCTGCCGCACCAACCCACTATTATCCTTGGCCTTGAGATCGCTCAGCCGTTCGCTGAGTTGCTGGTGTTGGCGATCAAGGCTGCTTACTTTGGCCTCGGTCTCGTGCTGCTCTGTGGTCAGGCGTTTATGGTCAGCCTGTTTTGTCTGCTGCTGCTCCTTGTTTTGGTGAAGATTCCAGCGGCAGAGGAGCCAGTCGTAGCGGCAGATTGCCTCCTGGCGTTTACCAATGGCCACAATGATTTCTTGTAACCCCTGGACGTAGTTTGTCTTCCGTTGCAGATCTTCAAGTAAGGTACGCGAGTTGTCAATGGTACGCAGTCCCTCAATAATTTCCTCAAAAATTGCCGTGTGTGGTTCTGGTAACAGCTGTTTGAATAGCTCATGGTAGTCGGCGGCACCTGCGGCAATTTCTCGGTAGGCCTTACCCATTTTGAGAAAGCGACATATCTCGTGGTAGGTATCAGTGCCGCCAAAGAGACGATGGGCCATTTCACGGCGAAAGATGGTGGCATCACGTTGAAAACCACGACTTTTCCCCAAGGCCTGTTTGAACTCGTGGCGACTGGCCGGGCGATTGCCATTTTCATCTTCAACAAGAAAAGGGATATCTTCCAGCGGACACTCACGAATCACCCCCCATGGCCTTACCTGTTCATCCATACTGCTAACCGACAGGCCTAAGCCAATGGTTAAGGGGCGGCCATGACGGCCGCTGATCTCAACTGCGGCATAGGTTATGGAACCATTGCGGTTCATCACACCTGTTTCAATATTATAGCGCAAGATAACGCCTTGTAATCGACGTCCACCATCCCGGCGTCCTGTGACTCTGGCCGCAGAATTCCATTCCATGGAGTGTCCGGCAGTGAGCACATAATGGATGGCATCCAAAACCGTGGTCTTACCGCAACCGTTATCCCCTAGGAGGAAGAGGTGGCCGTTGTTGGGAATGGTAATGATCTCATCCGTAAAATTATGGAAATTGATGAGGCGAATACGGGTTATGGTAAAGGGTAGTTGGCTCATTTTTCGGTCGCCTCCTCAAGTTCAGGTATTACTCGACTTAAGGCAGCACTGTTATAATGATAAAGGGCGGGCAGGGCTTCATAGATGAGTTCATCTGCCCCGGTTGTCAGGTCTTCTGGTGGTTTGATTCGTTTAATGAATCTGAATTTTTCCAACTCAGGCATGATGGGCCTGATGATTTTAGCGCGGACATACTCTTCGCTGTACTGTCCTGGCTGGCTGGGGAAGAGTTCCTGGAAGCGGCGATGGCAGTGGTGGAGCAGGTCTCCAAAATGAAAGCGCAGATTGAGGCGGTCTTCAACGGTCATGCCGTTTACCTCTAATTGCTGTTCGAAAAATTCTAGCAGCATCATAAAGGCCAGACATTCATCCCGGCGACGGAAATTGAACATGGCACGGTTGGCCGGTGTGATGGCCGGATTATGCCATTCACCCTTATAGACCCTGGCGCATTTAGCATCCATCAACAACTGCCAGCCATACATCTTGGTGAAAAAATCACTGAACTCCCGGCGGTGACGGCGTAAGAAATAAAATAGTTCCTGGCGATCTGTGGCGTAAAAGCAGGGGCTTTCGATGAGGATATTTAATATTGCCCGAACCTTGTCACCGCTTCGATCCAGCATTTTGGTAAGTTCGATGTTCATGATGGAATTTTAGAATTTTTATTTTTGGGTTGTACGTTAACGACGAGTTTTGGAGTGTTGAGCTGGCAGGATGCAAATTCCAGCTTGTCACGTCCAGGCTCGGTGTGCAGGTGGAGAGAGATGTTGGTCAGCCTCTTGCCTTTGGCCAGTATTCCTGCGCGGCTTAATTCCATAATGCGCCCAAAATCAGTGAATTCATGGAATTCTCCCTTGCCCACCTGGCCGTTGGCTGGAGGTGGTAGCACCTTGTTGGTGAGCCATTTTTCCAGGGAGGCTAATCTTGCCTCATCCATGCTCTGCACTGGGCCATCTGCTTTCTGCTTGGGCTTAATATAGGCCTTGATAATTTTTTCTTTCTTGCTGATGCGGCGGGTTGGTTGGGGTGGCTCTGCCTTTTCTTTGCTATCCCAGAAGTTTTTATCAAAATAGCCCTGGCCAGAGGAGAATAATCTTTCGCAAAAATTTAATGGCACCCTGGCTGGGTCGAGTCTGGCAATTTCATTGATGCGAGCCTGTAAATCTTCCAGCCGGTGGTTTTTTCTTTCCAGCTCTTGCAGGTGGCTGCGGAGTTTTTGCCAGACCTGCAGAGCGGCCTCATTGATGCGTTGCAACAGCAGGTCAAGGCCGCCTTGGTCGGCAAAGAAACGATTTAACCGTTGGGGGATGGCCAGGCCAGATGTTTCCCGGCGTACCTGGAGGAGATGGGGGGCGCGCCGACGTTCCTTTTCCATCACTTGAAAGGCAAAGGCCAACTTGTCACCCATGCTGTGTTGATGCAGGCGTTGCAAAAGCGGCATGATTTCCTGGCGCAGACTAAATGCCTGTTTGAGAAAGACCTGTACATAGGTATCAAGCTCATTGAGGATGATGCGAACTTCTACGGCCTGGTAGCGTTGCAGGATAAAGGCCAGCAAGCGTCCATTTAAATCCAGCAGGCCAGCAGTGATGGCCTGGCAGAGATCATCTGCCTTGCCAAGCTGAAAAATGATGCGTCGGGCCTTGTCCTCCTGGTCATCTTCTTTTGGGCGGATAGTGTGCAGGAGGCGGAGTAGCTCGCTTAATGTCCCGCTCACCTCACCAAGCAGATCGCGGGCATCGGTACTGCGTTCTTCTAAGTCATCTTGTAGACGATCTTCCAGCCAGTGCAACAGGCTGGCGGCTTCTCCACTAAGGCGGAAGCGGAATTTTCTTTTCCGATTGTCACGGTAACCTCGCAAACGTTGTTTTTCAATGCGGCTGGTGAGCAGCTTCCAACTGGTAAGTTGGTCGATGTCGGTGCGGAAACGATCCGTGCTGTATTCAGTTTTTTCCAGTTCTGTTAAGGGTAGTTCAACGGCCTGGAATATATCTTCATAGAGGGGCTCCAACTCATGATCCCGTTTAAAGAGGAGGAGGCGATAGAGGATAGTGACATAAATGGGGGCACGTTCGGTGCTAAAGAGCCTGCCTAGGTTGCTATTGCGCCGTTCAACCAATTCAGCAGCCCGGCCTTGTTCAAAGGCAGCGATGGGTTGGTCGTCAAAAAAAGTGGTTGGTGGCTCTGGTTTTGATGGGAGCATTATTTTTTCAGCCTTAAAGAGGTAATTCTGTTGCTGATGTCATTATTTAAAATGTCAATATCGTGTTGAGGAACCTTGAATTTCGTGAAGACCTGCTGCCATGATCTGGCAATAATATTTATACTATTATTAATAATCTGCCGGGCTTTTGGGGGGTGTTTGATGGCAAAATTAGGCGCTTCTCGCAACAGAGCATCGCCTCTGGTTGGCTGGAATTGGCAATCAATATGGAGTTGCTGTTCGCGGTTCATGGCAACGTTGGGAAGTAGGTCAAATGCCGGGCTTAAGCGCCAGCCCTGCTCGTCATGGAGCATGCAAAAATTCTTAAGGTGATCGTCGGTGTTGCCAATGACGACATTGAAAATCATCTGGAGGAATAATTGATACAAATCTTGCTTGGGTACGGAAGAAATTTTGCGAATGATATCTGCCAGATCACAATAGCCTAAATTGTAAAAGCCCTCTGCCTCAGTGAGGGTCTGCATGCTCACCATGTGGCACCTTCCGTTGCTCTGGGTAAGGTCAAATCGTTCGACTAGCAGGGTTTGCTTATTGGCCCCACAGGGCATTATTTTTGTTACTGGTGTCCTGATGCCAGTCATTCTCGCCAGCTCCATGGTTGCTGCCTCAAGGGCAATCATATCAAATTTGTCACGGAAGCTGGGGAATTTTGCCAGCCAGGAGATACCTTTGTCTTCTATTACAACCTTGGGGCGTGCCCCGCCAGGCGAGCTACCTGCTTCGAAAAGAAGCGTCAGGTCATCATCAATGGCACTGTCTCTTTCAAATTCTTCCGTACGGTCTAATAATTGTTGCAGATCATGGGTTCCTGCTTTGAGGGAAACTGGTTGGAAGGGGGCAGTGCCAAAACCTAAAGCGCCAAGCCCAGCTGCTCCCTGGTACTTGAGGAGATAGGGTATTCGTTGTTTTAGTCGCGGGATGCGAAAACGTCGGATGAGCAGGCGTCGGCCCCAATCATCCGGCAGGCTGTCTTCAAAAACAGCATGGACTCCAGCTTTGGGACGGTTGGCAGAAAAGAGATCTGCCTGTAAGGGGAGGTGCAGGGGGTCAAGGCCAAAGGCGTCAGGATGCTGCAAGTAGGAGGTGTGGTAGCGAAATTGCCCTGTGATTGCACCGTTTTCTGCGGGGGTGGCGCTTACTAACTCTCCTGCCTGCAAGAGTTGTCCATCTGGCAAGGTGAGCCAAACATTAAGCTTTATCATAGCCTGGTCCTTGATTTTCCAGCCCTTTGGCGACCATGTTGCTGGCGTTCATATTGGGCAAAAAGATCATCTTCTGGTACGAGAATGGTCTTCCAGCTATCAAGGCTATTAAGGATGGAGCATGCCATGAGCCAGTAGCCAATTGCAACTGAAGTTACACCTTTTTCCATCTTGCTGTAGGTCTGGCGACTGATGCCCAGCCGGGTGGCAAAGAGTTCCTGGCTTTCGTTTCTGGCTAGCCTGGCCTCTTTCAATCGTTGGGCCATATTTTGCAATACTATTAATGTTTCTTGGTCAATGTTAATCATATTTAACAAATATACATTGTTTGTTTTAGTTTGTTAATAATTATTTACGTTGAGAAAAGATCTTCCCTGGATACTTACTGCTTGAGGCATGAAGTGCTTTTGTAATGTGCAGTTGTTTTCCGTTGCTATGGGGCGCTCCTGTAATTAACACTATTTTATCCACGAGAGCTCCTTAGTCGAAAAGTTTTGCACCTTGTGTAAAATTATATTTTAAAAAATTTCATACCACAACGTGGTACAGTTGTGGTATCGTGATTTTACCTTCTACTCGTTCTACTATCAAAAAAATGTCAACGGGAGTAACGCCGTGCACAGTGATGAATTCTTAAAAGCCCGCACCACCCTTGGCAAAACTCAAAAAGAGATCGCAGCCCTGTTGGGCCTCTCGGTAAAGGCTATCCACAGCTATGAGCAGGGTTGGCGGCAGGTGCCGCCACATGTGGAACGGCAGCTATTCTTTCTGCTCACTCGCATCCGAGATAGCGATAAAAAACTCAAGAATTGTTGGACCATAATGAAATGCCCGAGCAAACGACGCAAACAATGTCCGGCCTGGGAGTTTCAAGCCGGTAAACTCTGCTGGTTTATCAACGGCACCATCTGTGCCGGTGTCCCCATGGGCAGTTGGTCTGAGAAGATGGAGATATGCCGCTCCTGCAAGGTTTTGGCTGATCTGCTTTAGCCACTTCTCCTGCGCTACCTAATCTACCTTTGTTGTATTCTTTTTTAATATTAAGGCAGGAGAAAGTGCCATGTCGTCTGAAAAACAACTGAATTTTAACAGCAGGTCATTCATGCTGGCCAGTCACCTAAGGATTGGCAGGGTGCAACGCTGCCCCCTATCTTTCAGGCTACTGCCCATGTCCATGATTCTGCTGAAGCATTAAGTGCCACCTTTGCCGGTAAGAGCAATGACCATATCTACACCAGCCTCACCAACCCTACCAATGCTGTCCTGGAGCAAAAAATTAACGGCCTTAGAGCTTGGAGCCGGGGCAATTGTCATGGGTTCTGGCATGGCAGCCATCTCTAATGCCTGTCTGGCCCTGTTACAGGCTGGCGCTGAATTTGTTTGTGGTAATTAGTTGTTCATGTCCACCTATGTCTTGTTCTCCAATATACTGAGCAAATATGACATCAAGGCCACCATGGTGGAGGCAATTGACCTGACGGCCCTCAAAGCCGCAATCACTGACAAGACCAGATTTATCTATCTGGAGACCATCGGTAATCCCAAGATGGATGTCCCTGATCTGGCCAAAGCTACTGAAGTCGCCCACGCCCATGATCTGCCGTTGCTGGTAGACAACACCTTGGCCACCCCTTATCTCTGTCGCCCCCTTGAGCTGGGCGCTGACCTGGTCATCCATTCCACCACCAAATATCTCTGTGGCCATGGCAATGCCTTTGGCGGGGCGGTTATTGATGGCGGCCGCTTTAACTAGGATTCTTGGCGATTTCCTGATTTTGCTCCCTTTATTGAGCGCAAAGGTCCGTTGGCCTATCGTGATAAAATCTGGCGTGAACATCATATAAATTTTGGCACCACCCTGGTCCCCTTTCACTCCTATCTGACCATGCTTGGCTTTGACACCCTGGCTCTCCGCATGGAAAGGCATCTAGCTAATACGCAGGTGGTGGCAGAATGTTTAAATAACCATCAAACGGTGCAATGGGTTAATTATGTCGGGTTAGATAGTAATAGCTCACAGCAGCCGGCCCTTACGCAGTTTCACTGGCAAGGTTTTGGGGCTCTGTTAACCTTTGGCCTCAAGGATCAGGAACAATGTTTTAGCTTTATCAATGAACTTGACAAGATTTACCATCTGGCCAATCTTGGTGACTGCAAGACCATGGTCATTCATCCATTCTCCTCACAGTATCTGGCCTTTCCTGAGCAGACAAAGGCTGACTTGGCTATTACCCCTGATTTAATACGTCTGGCAATTGGTATTGAGGCAGTTGATGACATCATAGCTGACATAGACCAGGCCTTGGCCAAAATTTAATCTATGGGCCAGAAAGATATGACTCGTTCGAGCTGCCTGGTAGAGAAGAAATTTTTCACCACGGCCAGACCTCCTCATGAGCTGCAATTAACCAGTGGTGCCTTGTTAGGGCCAATCACCATTGCCTACGAGACCTTGGGGCAGCTTAATGACCAGGCTAGCAATGCCATTTTCATTACCCATGCCCTGTCTGGTGACTCCCATGTGGCGGGATATTATAGTGAAAATGACCCGAAAGCTGATTGGTGGGACAGTATGGTTGGCCCTGGCAGCACCAATCCAGACACGGGTAAGCCCTATGGCTTAGATTTTCCCGTGGTTACCATTGGCGATATGGTTACCCTGCAAAAGGCATTGGTGGATGAACTGCAGATAAGTAAACTGCTGGCCGTTATTGGTGGCTCGGTGGGTGGTATGCAGGTTTCAGAATGGGCCATTCGCTATCCAGAGATGATGAAGGCGGCTATCCCCCTAGCCACCACAAGTCGCCATTCTGCCTTGGCCATTGCCTTTAACGAAATTGGCCGCCAGGCGATCATGGCAGACCCCAATTTTAACCGGGGCAATTATTACGCTGGCCCCAAACCCGATCTTGGCCTGGCCCTGGCCTTTGATTTTGATGCCAACTCATTTCTCTATATAACCAAGGCGGCTGATTATTATGATATTAAGGAGCAGCACGGCAACGGTTCAGAGGTTGAGGCCTTTGCTAAGATTAAGGCCAAGTTATTGGTAATTTCTTTCACCTCGGATTGGCTTTACCCTACCTATCAGTCGCGCCAACTGGTCAAAGCCATGAAAAAAAATGGCCTGGAGGTAAGTTTTTGTGAGATTGCTGCCAACTGCGGTCATGATGCTTTTTTTCTCCCTAATAAACGGCAAGACAGCATGATCAGTAATTTTTTGGCCCAAGTGGCATGCTGTGGAGATTAAGTAATGCGTTATGACCTGCAGATAATTGCTGATTGGATAGAACCGGGCAGCACAGTGCTTGATCTTGGCTGTTGCGAGGGTGATTTGCTTGACCATCTCAGCAGACAGAAAAAGATTAAAGGGAGTGGTATTGAGCGCTCAGAGAGCAAGGTCAGCATCTGCATCGGTAAGGGGGTGCAGGTGTTGCAGGGCGATATCATGACAGAGGTGGTTGATTATGCCGATCAGGCCTTTGACTATGTCATTCTATGTCAGACCTTGCAGCAGGTGTATAAACCGGATAAATTGCTCCAAGAATTATTCAGGGTGGGACGCCAGGTAATTGTCTCATTTCCTAATTTTAGCTATATTTCCATCCGCCTGCAGATCCTCTTCCTAGGATATGCACCTAAAAATCGATAGCTCCACTATGATCAGGGTGATCACCATCAATGATTTTCGTCGTTTTGTAAAGCAGAGTGGCTACC
>JAOZSN010000041.1 GCA_029939635.1 Deltaproteobacteria bacterium | reverse complement strand
TAAAAAGGCGATTTAATCACATTAAATCACACAGTTACTCTTGCTAGGACAGACACTAACTGGTTGGCGGGGTAAATGGAGGTGTCTTCCTTGCTTCTATGGTGCAGATATAATTTGGCAAGGATAACTTTCACGCAAACGACATGAGATTTTCTTGGGTTTACGCGTTTCTGGCTGGGAGTTCGTTGGTTTTTTTCACGAAAAGGACTATGAGTTTGTGGTATGAAAAGAGATATAAGTCAACAATTGGCGAAATGGCGGCACTCCTCTAATCGCAAGCCTCTGGTTTTAAAGGGGGCAAGGCAGGTTGGCAAAACCTATATTCTGCAGCAATTTGGCGATGAAGAATATGAAGATGTTGCCTATTTCAATTTTGAGGAGGATCCTGACTTAAAAGGTTTTTTCAGCGGTCGGTTGGAGCCACATAAAATTATTCAGACCTTGTCTATCTACCGGGAAAAAAAGATTTTGCCCGGGGAAACTTTTATTATTTTTGACGAAGTACAAAACTCTCCGGAAAGCCTGGCCAGTCTAAAATATTTTTGCGAAAAGGCCTCAGAGTATCATATTGTCGCTGCCGGATCATTGTTGGGTGTCAAGGTTGGACAGTCCGCGCCTTTTCCTGTGGGCAAGGTGAACTTTCTCGATCTTTATCCCGTGAGCTTTGCCGAGTTTCTTGATGCGACCGGTAAGTCCGCTCTCAGGAATTTTATCGAGGAAACAAATATAGCTCCCATACCTGCAAGTTTCCATACCGAACTTATCGATCTGTTGAAAATGTATCATTTTGTCGGTGGTATGCCCGAGGCAGTAAAACAATATATTGCAGACCAGGATCTGCATATGGTGCGGCAAATCCAGGATGAGATATTAGAATCGTACACTCTTGATTTCTCGAAATATACAACAAAGACTGAGGCCATTCGGTTGGCTGCTACTTGGAGCAGTATCCCTCGCCAGCTTGCCAGGGAAAACAAGAAATTTACCTACCGTGAGATAGCCAGAAATGCCAGAGCTCGTGAATACAGTGAATCCATTCAATGGTTGGTTGATGCGGGGCTGGTCATAAAGGTTCATAATACCCACACCCCCAAACTGCCTCTTTCTGCATATAGGGAAGAGGCTTTTAAGCTATATCTGCTAGATGTTGGCCTGCTTGGCGCAATGATTAAAATTCCCCAGCGAACCATTGTTCAGGGAAATAGTCTGTTCAATGAATATAATGGATCCTTCGTAGAAAATTACGCCGCCCAGGAACTTGTTTCCCACGGTCAGAAAGACCTTTATTACTGGACAAGCAAACGCCAGGCTGAAGTAGACTTTGTGATAGCCTTGGATGGTCAAGTATTACCTCTGGAGATAAAAGCTGTCCTGAGCAAACAAAAGAAAAGTCTGCGTGTTTTTGGTGATAGATACCAGCCGATTATTCTGTCAAGATCAACATTGATGAATTTTAAACAGGATGGAGGCATCCGCAATTACCCCCTTTATGGGCTCTGGCTTTTTTTGAAAAGAGACAAGCCTGTGGGATAGTGAGATAGCAAAGAGATTAGAATAGTGGCCGTAGCCGCCCGCCTTGACAAGGCGCAGTGCGGCAATCTTGGCGATGTCAAGCTGGTTGGCGATGGTTTATTTGAAATGAGGGAACACTTTGGCCCAGGTTGGCGAATGTACTACACCAAGCGAGGAGTCACCTTGATTGTGATGCTTGGAGGCGGAGATAAGGGCTCTCAAACAGCAGACATTACCAAAGCAAAACAACTCGTTATTATGTTGGATGATTGAATCATGATCAGGAAATCTGAAAGCTGGACATGCTTACACTTATACTTTTCCTGCAAGACCTCCCGCAGCACCTTGTTTTCTTCCGCGCAATAGGGGCCCAGAACGGGAAAGGGCTGCTGCTCTCGTTCCAGGTATCTCCATGGTTCACTGCTGGAGGGTCTTTGCTCAGGGGGTCAATTTTCGGTTAGCACAACTATAATTTTGTGGCCACTTTTCTGTACCAGTTCAGCATCGACAGGCCGAGTAGAAAGAGACTCTTGTCATTTAGTTGAGCCGATAAAAGGATAAATAAAAAATGAGTTGCTAAGGTTTTTAATGGACACTTTCTTCTGAGCAGATTTTAATTCCTCAAGGATCAGTTCAATGAAAAGGAAATCCAAAATAGAAGGCACCATTCTAGCTTGGGGTATTTTAGCCCAAAGAATTATGAAGGTTTGGAGAATTTTGAAAAAGCAGCTTACAAAGCTGTCCATTTTTACTAGGCCACCTCATGTTAGCAACCCTCTGCAAAATAGCTTTTCTCCTCCTCCTTGCGGACATTTTTTTGCCGGTGGCTGCCCTCTGCCAAGACAGTTTAGTTGATCCCTATGATATTTTCCAAAAGCATTACCAGGCAAGTGGTGGTTTGGCTAAATTGAAAAAGGTGCACACGTCGTACTCTTCTGGGCTTACTAGTTATGATGGTTTGCAGGGGCGTTTTACTGCCTGGGAGAAGAAGCCGTTGCAGTACCGCTTGCAGGAAGATTACCAGCTTCTAGAGCAGGTATCTGGTGATGATGGCAGCTTTTCATGGCTGCAAGATACGAATGGCAGGGTGCAGATTTTCAAAGATGACGAAACCATCAAACGGCGCCAGGTGCAAGCCAGGTTAGCTCGATTTGAGCATCTTGATCGCAATTCCACCTTCCTCTCCCTGCATTATGATGGCAAAAAATCGGCTGGGGAGTACCAGTGTCATGTTGTTCGGCTGGAGAATACTATTAATCGTGATATATCCTGGTTTTATTTCGATGCCACGACATATTTGCAAGTAAAAGCTATTGTTAAGCAACCTGATATTGAGTTGCATACCACCTATAGTGACCACCGACAAGTAGCTGGGTTTATTATCCCATTCCAGGAAGATACGAAAATACTGCCCCGGGATAAAACAACAAGTACGACTCTAGAGGAATATCGCCCCAATGTCGAGGTGAGAGATGATCTCTTTGCTGTTCCTACTCAGGTGAGTGACGACTTTCAATTCTTGCATGGTGGCAGTGAAGAGATCATTAACTTCCGCTATATTGAAAACAGCATCTATCTGCCGGTGGAGATTAATGGCAAAATCAGGCTCTGGATTCTTGATAGCGGTGCCTCTAGCTCGATTATTGATGGCAGTTATGCCCGTGAACTTGGGCTTGATGTACAGGGGCAAATAAAAGGCTTTGGATTTGGTGACACCTTTGATCTGGCCATTGCCAGCGTACCTTCGTATAAGCTCGGTTCCCTGCTCTTTAAGTCTCAAAAAGTTTTTGTCTATGAGGGGTTGGCTGCCACAAGTTATGAGCCTCAAATCGTAGGTATTCTAGGCTACGATTTTTTATCACGGTTGATTAGCAAGATTGATTTCAGCAAGGGGCAGATCACCTTTTATGATCCTGCTTCATTTTCTTACAAAGGGGATGGTGTTACTTTTGCTGCCCCGTTGAAATATAACACCTTCAGTATACCGGTGACCCTTGATGGCCATTCAGCTGGGTTATGGGGGCTTGATTTGGGCGCAATGAGCTCTTCTCTTTTCTATAAATTTGCCCAGAAAAATGGCTATGGAGATAAGGCAGGTGTTTTCTCAGTTTCCAGGGGATTGAGCAGCGCTTACCTGGAAAAGACGATTCAGGTTAAAACTATTGATGTGCACGGTTTTACCATCGCAAAATCTCTTGTCGGTGTTCCCCTTGCACCAGGCAAAGGGACTAATGCCATGGGGGAACGTTCAGGTAATCTGGGCAACTCGTTTTGGCAACATTTTACCCTCTTTCTCGACTATGATCGTCAGCAGGTTACCCTTGAGAAGGGTGGAGATTTTACGAAAATATTCCCTGAGGATAAAAGTGGTATGCTTATTGGCCTGGCAGATGACTTTGTGCCTATGGTCTCCTATGTGTCTCCGGGGACGCCTGCCGAATTGGCTGGGTTTCTTGCAGGGGATAGGATAGTGAAGATAAATGGTCTCGCTGTTGCCCAGTATGGTGGTGTGGTGCCGATCAAGAAGTTGCTCAGGGGGGAAGGTGGTACTGTGTACGTTTTTCAGTTGCAACGGGGAGGGAAAATTGTCGAGCGTACCCTGAAGTTGGGTGAATTGTTTTAGAGTTAAATTATTCTGGGCGGGGTGGAGGGTATTAACAAAGATCTGCTACCGTTATGCATTAGCTCATGGATAACGGTAGCAGAATTCTGGTCAACTTTAGAAATTTAAAAAAATATCAAGCAAATTTCCTGGGTTTTCAACTAGTTCCAGCTGAATCCTAAGGTTTTGTTCTTTAGAAGATACATTTAAGAGAACCGTCTATTTGCTGTCTCACTTGTCTCGCTTGTCTGTCTCGCTTGGCACAGGTGAGACAGGTTGTCTTGGCGGGAAATGTTTAGTGTGGGTTTATATTATTGATTTTTAAGGATATTTTTTAGTCATTCTGTGTGGTTTGCTTATTGCACTGTCTTATGCTGTAAGTTGGCAACGGAAAGCATCTCCAGAGCATGAAAATCTAGGTAGAGTTAAGAGAAGTTTTAGCAAGTGTCGAATCAAATTTTTTCTAGATGAAGTGCTCTGTGGTGGTGCCAGAAGTGCATGGTGAGCTAATAGCTCTGTTACTAAAATATTAACAAGGGAGAAATTAGAATGAAGAGAGTTAAAATGTTGTTTGTAGTTTTAATGATGTCTTTGATGTTTACCCCAACGCTGTACGCTGCAACCTATGATGCAAATGGGGCGTGGACAATAACTACTGCAGAAACCGTGCTTACAGCGGACTTTGGCTTTTTCTCGCAGAGTATAGAGGTCGACTCGTTTAATTCTGAGGTGAACATTACTCAAGGGGATGACAATAGTTTTAACTTTAGTGTTGATATAGCGGAGCTTGGTGGTGCTGTGGAGGGAGGGGGAATTGTAGTAGAGGCACTGTATGATTTTAGGCCCACTTTGTTATATAGTGGCGTATACGATTCATATGATATTACGGTTGCCGCAAACAGTTTTTCTCTTCTCTCTGCTTTTGATCTTGAGGGTTATTTCGATATTTATCTTGGAGCTCTTGACGGAAATAATACGTTGTCTGACTTAATGAATGTGGGTAGGATAGATTACAGCGGTTCAGCTGCTCCTGTCCCTGTTCCTGGCGCAGTTTGGCTCTTAGGTTCAGGGATTATAGGTCTTGTTGGGATGAGAAGAAAGGCTAGAAATTCCTAGGTAAAACAGCAATACTTTTTTTGAGAGGCGATTGAGAATATATCTCAGTCGCCTTTTTTTTGTTGTTTCATCATAAAATGTCTTTCAAGTATGTCATATTTTTGCTTGAGACGGCCATAGGCCAGAAGCAGTTTTTCGTGTCTCTTGCGTATGGTGGTTAATTCTTGGCTGGCGATTTCAAAGGACGGTTTCTGTTGTTGAAGTTGTTGTACTGCTGTTTCTAGCATGGTAAGGCGTTGGCTGATGTTCGTCTCTTTTTCACTCTCAACCAGGGGTTGCTCCCCTGTCTCTCGGCGCGGAATAAGGTCGCCTCTATCTTTTATAACCTGTTGGATTGTTTCTTGGTCTATGTGTAATCGGCCATCGGCATAACCATAGACCAGGGCCATGTCGCAGATCAGGTTTATGGCCCTGGGGGTGCCACCTGTTAGTTCGAAGATTTCATCTAAGGCTGCTGGGATGAAAAGTTCGGCTGGTCCTCCAGCCTTGGTCAGGCGAGATTCAATGTATATTTCCATTTCTTCCCTGGTTAGGGAGACCAGGTGGTAATTGACCACAATACGTTGGCGCAGTTGGGCAAGGCTTGGGTCTTCAAGTTTAGCCTTTAGCTCTGGTTGGCCAACAAGCATGATTTGTAATAGGGGCGAGTCATCGGTGTGCAGGTTGGAGAGCATGCGTGTCTCTTCCAGCTCGTCATGGCCCAGGTTTTGCGCCTCATCAATGATGAGAATTACCTGTTTTTTTTGGGCATACCTATCAATGAGAAAATTGTAGAGTATGTCGAGATTCTTTGTTTTATCATCACCGGCTGGCTCAAGTTCAAATTCCTGCAGAATAAGTTGTAATAGTTGGCTGGCATTGACATTGGTGTTGAAGATGACCGCAATGTCCATTTCCGTCTCAATCTTATTTAATAGATGGCGGATGAGGGTGGTTTTCCCTGTGCCTATTTCTCCGGTGAGCAGGATGAAGCCAGCTCTCTCCTTCATGCCGTATTCCAGATAGGTTAAGGCGTTCTGGTGCTGGGGGCTGAGGTAAAGGAACTCGGGGTTTGGTACAAGTTGGAAAGGTTTCTTGGAGAAACCATAAAATGATTCATACATGGAGTGATTTCCTGACGGAAAGAAATAAAGAGCTTAGGTCGTAGCTGGTGAGGCGCTAACCCGCTAAAGCAGAAGTAATGGTACTCTCGAGATTTATTAGTTTCTTATTTTTTTTGACGTATTTCTGACCTTAAAGGTCTAATAGAATGAATTTAATTGGTATTTTTCTAGTTCGACTATAGAGAGATTTTTCCTTAATATCAACAACAATCAACGTGTGTCTCTTTCCTCAACCTTTGTGTCTCGCTGTCTCGGTGTTTGCTGAGACTGGTGAGACAGATGAATGTGTTTGCTGGTAGTTTTTTCTGGTTAAGCGGTTGTTTTTTAAGGAATATTTAGAAAATGTACTGTTTGGCACGGCAGCTGCATTTGTAGCTGCTAACCACTCAGTAAATACCAAACCTGTTGTGAGGCAGGGACGGAAAGCCACGGATCTTAACTTTCAAGATAGCCGGGTTACCTGATTATTAATTCAATGGGAACCCGTTTTTTTGTTCCACCAGGGTGACCAGGAGGATGCGAAAATGAAGAAGACATATCTTGTGGCACTTGCAACAATGGGGATCGTAGCAGTAGGAAATGTAGGTTCGGTTTGCGCTGAGTCATTTTTTGTAAATGGAGTAACTAAGACCAGTGGCTGGCTTGATGTTGATAAGGTGCTGGACAGCAGTAGAAATTCAGGTTTTTCCGTAGAAGATGAGATGCTGTGCTGGGCTGCGACATCGGCTAATGTTCTGGCCTTTTCTGGTTGGGATCCTGGTGTAAGTCAGGTTAGTAATAGCAGCTCTTACGATGGTCGTAACGGCGCCATGTTTCAACATTACACCGATCACTTTGACGGCACCAAGGGCGGCTATATGAAGGGTGGCTATGACTGGTGGTTTAACGGTGATGAGGTATATAGCCAAAACAGCAACGATACGTTTTACGGCGGTGCTGAGATTGATACGCCTGGTGGCGGTGGTTTCTTCACTGAAGCAAATTTTAGTAGCTACTACGATGGTGGGCCATATAACCACGGTTTGTCAAATATTCAGAGGGCCTTGAAGGCAGGACTTGGTGTCGGTATCGGTATTGAAACTAATGGTGGCGGCCATGCCATAACTGTCTGGGGATATGAATTTGACGGATCTGTTCAGGGTTCAACCCAAACTTGGGACAATATGACAGGTATTTATGTCACAGACTCTGATGATAAGGCCAACCAGCTTGCTTTTTATGCGGTGGATAGTAGTGGTAACCTTTCCGGTAACTACCAGGGTTGGAAAATTGAGGAGGTTCAGTCCTTTGGTGCCAACCCCAACGCTGTGCCAGTCCCTGGAGCTGTTTGGTTATTAGGGTCGGGTGTCATGGGTCTTATCGGTATGAGAAGGCGTAATAATTCCTAGCAGATATGAGGTATCGGAGGCATTCTCCACCAAGTCCATGTCTGGCCATTACTGCTGTAGTGGTCAGACATGGCACCCTTTTTTTTGAAGCAGGCTGTCTCTTTTCTGTCTCATTTGTCTCATGTGTTGAGCGTTTTGAGACAGTGTGAGGCATCTATGAGGGGGCTTGTGTAGAGTATTTTTGTGTTTAAGTAGTTGATTTGGCGTAGTCTTGCTGAAGTCTTAGTCTGTGGTATGCTATCTGCATTATCTTCCTGATGAACAATGAACATCCAGTTTATGCCAAACCTGTTGTGAAGCAGGGACGGAAAACCACGGGTCTTTTATCGACAGTTTCAGATATTAAGTTTTAGGTTTCAAGCTCCACTACTTTGAAACTGTCGTTAATGAAAGATAGCCGGGATACCTGGAATATTTTTATTCAAAGGTAACCCGGTTTTTTATTGGCTGGGTCAGGAGAAGGCAAAATGAGAAAGAGTTATCTTGCGGGACTAAGTGTAGGAATTATAGCAATGGCAAGTGTTGGGACGGCAAGTGCGTCCTCTTATTTTTCTGCAGGTGTTAGTCAGGAGAGTGGTTGGTATGATGTGGATAAGCAGTTGGGGGGGAGCTCAGGCCATGGCGGTTTTAGTGATGATGATTGGATGTTATGTTGGGCAGCCACGGCGGCGAATGTGTTGACGTATACTCAGTGGGATCCAGGTACAACTGCCTTGGCTGACAGTGCAAATTACAGTGGCAGGAACGGAGCCATGTTTCAGGAGTATGTCGATCATTTTAATGGTGCTGACGGTGGTTATATCAAGCCGGCCTATGATTGGTGGCTCAATGGAGATGATGCCTTTTCTCAAAATAATCCGAATCGTGATAATACCTTTTATTCTGGTGCCCAACCAGATATCTCCGGAGGTGGAGGTTTCTTTAACTCAGCGAATTTCAGCAGTTATTATGATGGTGGTCAGTATAGTCATAAGTTATCCAGCCTACAGGCTGCTTTGCAGGATGGACTAGGAGTTGGTATTGGTATTACCACCGGTCAGGGGGGGCATGCTATTACGGTATGGGGGTATGAATATAGCGGACAGGTTCAGGGTAGTACCCGTATGTGGGATGACATAACCGCTATTTGGGTAACTGATTCGGATGATAAATCCCACCAGCTAGCTCTCTATGAAATTGGCAGCGATGGTAAGATTACCTCTGGGATGTATAATGGGTGGAGTCTTGACGAGATCCAGGCCTTTGGCTTTAATGAAAATCCAGTAGCAACCCCCATTCCTGGGGCAGTCTGGTTGTTGGGTTCTGGTCTTGCGGGTCTGGTAGGTATGAGAAGACGGAATAGTTCCCAAAAGTAGCTATTGAAATCATACACCTGCTGCGCTCTTGATCTCTGTAGTAGTTAGTCTGTCAGGTGCAAATGGGGTAATGTTGCATTTTTTATATCAAGTCCCTATCTATCTGTTCAAGCTGAACGGATAGACAGGGACTTTTTAGTTTAGGGGTGTTTGTCTCGTCTCAATAGTAATATTTGTAACATTTGAGACAATTATCCTGAGCTTAGTGATTGTTACTTCTCTGCTAATCTATTGATTTTATTTGCTAAATTTGATGGGTAACGTTTGGCATGGTCCCTGCATTTTAGGTAATGTAATAGTTAAGAGGGCGCCAAACCTGTTGTGAGGCAGGGACGGAAAGCCACGGGTCTTATAACTGCAGTTATAAGATAGCCGGGTTGTTTTGCTTAGTAATTTAAAACAACCCGGTTTTGTTTAGGCAAGCCGTGGTCAGGGGGTAATGTGAATGAAGAAAAGATATTTGGCAGCACTTGTAACCATGGGGGTTATGGGTATGGGCAGTGTCAGTACAGCTGGGGCAGCTTCTTTTTGGGCTACTGGTGTTAATGAGCAGGCTGGGTGGTGGGATGTTAATAAAAAATGGGAAGGTTCACCGCCCACTCAAAAACAAGGGTTTTTCCCGCAACCACGTCAGGATGGAGACCACGTATTGTCGTGGGCTGCTACTGCAGCAAATATTCTGAGCTATACCAATTGGTCGCCAACTGCTGGCAGGACAATTAACGATACCCACAATTATGGTGGTGAAAATGGCCGCTATATGAGTTATTTTCGTGATAACTTTCGTGATACAACAGGTTCCATGAAAGATGGCTGGTCTTGGTGGTTTAGTGGACAAACAGGGTGGCTAAGTCAAACAGCTGCACCTGTTACCAGAGATGGTGGGGGCTTTTACTCTGATGCCCAGTTTAATGGCTCGTGGTCTCCCTGGGAAAGACAGGTTGGTGCTTATCATGGCTCTGGACGTTATTATAACCAGTTTGGTTATTTTCTCGGTGGCAATGTGCTTGGTGATTTGCGCACTTATTTAGGTGATAGCGGCTGGGGTGTCGGGCTGGGTATTGAAGGTGAAATTAGCTGCCTGGGTCCCGGAGGGCAGCAATACTCCAAGCGGATCGGCCACGCCGTAACCGTGTGGGGCTTTGAGGAAGAGGGGAGCAATTATTCTATTTGGATTACTGATTCAAACGATCAAGAACTGGCCTTGGTTAAGTATGCCATAGACGATCACGGCAATTTTTTGGATGGCATATATGCTGGGGCGCATATTGCTGAATTACAGGCCTTGGCTAGTAATGGCGGCGTAAGTCCTAATGCTGTTCCTATTCCTGGTGCTGTTTGGCTGCTGGGGACTGGGCTTGTGGGGCTTGTTGGTATGCGAAGGCGCAAAGGCGAACAAGAATAGTTGCCGGATATAGGAGGCCACCGCCAGGCGAAGGTTTTATTCTTCGTCTGGCGGTGGTGTTACTGTTAAAAACGGTGTCTAATTTGCTGACAGCTAGTGGTTGTTTAGTTCGTTCTGCGCATGGCAACCAGGCCTATAAGACCGGATCCTAATAGCCAAACAGCGCCTGGAACAGGTACTGCGGATGTTTCGCCAAAAATTTGATCATTAGAGGGTGTGAAGGCAACAAAGGAAGAGCTTGGGGCGCAAACAACACCAGAGAAGCCGGTCCACAGGTTTTCTGTGAGCATAATTCCATCCGGGCTATTTTGCTGATAATAAAGAAAGGCACTCCGGTAGCCATCATTGTAAAGGCTAGTCAGGTCTGGGGTGAAGCTGCCCAGCAGAGGTAAATCACTAAAGCTATTGTCAGCAGTGTTGAAAATTTGCCATTTTTCCGCTGTTTCTTTGTAGATGGCTGTTTTGCCTACCCAATTGAGCAGAGATTGCTGTTGAGATGAATCAATAAATGTGGCTGTTATGCCATAATCACTGCCGACAGCAAAGGCTGCCAGCCCACCAGAACCAGTAACGCTTACCTGAAAGTTTACATCCCAATCATTCCATATTTCATCAATATGTACCGACGATGGGATTGCTGGTGTGGCAAAGGCTGTTGAGCTGAAGATAAGAAGAAATAGGCTGGGTAGTAGAAAAAAATTATGGGTCTTCATGTGGGCGGCTCCTTGCTGTTGTTATGTTTCTGCTGTTTAGTTATTTTAATATAAGTGAGTAATTAGTTTGTCAGCAACAAATGTGCCATTTTGGAGTTATTCATAAACTCATGAGATAAAAAGAAAATACATATTTCTCTGTCGTGCATGACTGTTTGTTTGTCCTGAATGGTGGAATGGTTAATATTGTTTTCCAAGAAACTGGAAAAATGTGCCTATGCTCAGATGAGTATAACTTCCCTTGATCGACAATTCTTTTTAACAACAAAGGGAAGAAACTGGCTATGGGTGAAATGTTTGATTGTGACTAGGAATAACGCTTACTTTGTTGACGGGGTCTTGATGGCTTTTCCTGCTTTTCGGAGCAAAGGCTGCTTCAGGATGTGAGATTGGTGGTAACTAGCTTGAAATATAGGAAAAGTTTTATTAGGGGTGCCTCAGGAGATTTTTCCATGTTCGCAAAAAAAAGGAAATAGTGCAGCCTACGAAGTACTGGAATTATGCCGAGCTTCAATTTTCTTAAATCGAATTTTGTATTTTTATCCCAAACGTTCATGCAACGCAAAGCCGACAATTTTTTCGGCGGGCAGCATGCTCAGAGCCTCTGTAACCTCTTTCATGGTGGTTCTACCTTTTTCCACTACCACCACAATGCTGTCAACCAGCGGGGCAAAGGTAAGGGCATCGGCGCTATCCAGCACAGCTGGCACATCAAGGATGACATAGCGGTCATCATAACGATTTTTCATCTCGCTTAGCAGCTTCTTCATCTTTGGGGAGCCAAGCAGTTCTGAACTATCGACTACTGTTTTACTTCCTGAGATAATGGTCAGTTTTTCAATGCCAGGCCAGATGATGAGATCCTTCATGTCCACGTCATCAGTGACATAATCCACCAGTCCCATGTTGCCCTCGTAGCCTAGATAGCGATGAATATCCTGCTTACGCAGGTCACAATCCACCAATAGGGAGGTTTGGTTAAATTGTCTTGCAAAGGTGAGGGCCAGATTAATGGCAGTGACGGTCTTGCCTTCACCTTGCTGGATGCTGGTGATCATGATGACATTTTTACCGTCCTCACTCCCACCTGATTGCAGTAACCTCTGGCGCAATATTTTATAAGATTCTAACTCTGGTGGATCCTGGTCAATACAGACACAGCGGTTGGCCCTGAGGACATTATTATCCAGCTTAATTTCTGATGATTGGGCATAAACTGGCGGGGTCCAGTTGGATTGGTCTGTCGGAAGTGGGGTCACCGAGGTGCTGGTGGTGGGCTCCGCGGAATCAATTACGTTGTTATCCTGATCCCTTTCCTGGTTTGCCTTATCTAGTGCCTTGCGAATTTTCATTTTTTTTCTTCCTTTCTACATTCGTAACAGTTTATCGAGGCCAATAACTTGGCCTTGGTAAACTGTGCGCTGGTAAACTTTTACCTACATTCTGCGGCTTATCTTAGCCCATAGCACATTCAAATCCATTACCCAATTATGGAAGGCAAAAAGGCTCATGGCCAGCGTGGCGCTGATGATAATAATGAGGATTATGGACTTTTGTCGCTGTTTACTGACATCTGCCGAGGTGATAATCTGAGGAATGGTAGTCAGCACCGGGTAGCCTGTCTGGTTTTGCAGGCTGACGCTGTCCCTAATGGATTGGTCGGAAAATTCTTGCAGAGCAGCAACGCCAATCCCTGCCCCTACCCCTAAAACAAAACCAATAAGGATAATGGCCAGTCGGTTAGGCTTGGATGGCTTTTCTGGTAAGCGAGCTGGATCAATGAGGGTAAATTTGCCACCTTTTTGTTTCTCCTCCAGACCATAGGCCACATTGGCACCCATGAGCTTCTGAGTCAGGGTGTCAAATTGAGCCTGCAGATTACGGCGTTGGCTCATAAGCTGATTATATTCTTCCTCTACCTTTGGGGTAAGCTCCAGACGATTATGGATATCTGCTTCTTTTTTCTTTGATTCAGTCAGTTGATTTTTAATGGATTTTATTTCTGCTGCTACCCCGGCCAGGCGGGATGAGAGGGTGATATAGGCTGGGTTATCCGGTACCTCTTCAGGGTGTGCTTGCTGCGGTTTTTGAGACTGTGCCTCCAGGCGAGCCAGTTCCTGTTTGGTTTTTATCACATCTGGGTATTCATCGGTAAAGCGGCTCTGTAAACTGGTGAGTTCCAGGCGCAGGTTTTCGATGCGTCTTTTGTTCTCCATCTCCAGCTGGGGGGAGAGGTTGGCCAGATCGGCCTCTAACTCGCCCTTTCTCTCCTTCATAGTTCGCAGCTGTTGGGTCAGTCTGTCATTGGCTGATTCAATGATATTCAGGGCCTGCATATTCATCTGGGCCATTTCTGGCAGGGAGTTGAGGTTAGCCTCTTTGAAGAGAGCAATGGCCTTTTCGTTACGGTTAAGGCGATCTTTGATCTTTTTGAGTTCATCAGCAAGAAAGGAAGATGTTTCCTGGGCCTGCCGTTTTCTCTCCTGCAGGTTTGCCTCTAGAAAGAGGGAGGTAAGGATATTACTAACTTTTTGGGTGGTTACCGGAGATTCTTGGCTTTCATAGGCCAGGGTAAAGGCTATGGTTGCAGTGGTTGGCCTGCCGCTGCGACGATCAACCACCTCAGCATTGATATATTCCAGGGCTATATCATTGCGCATTTTTTCCACCACCTCCTCAGTGGTAGCCTTGGTGCGTAATTTTTTGTAGAGATCAAGGCGGTTAATGATTTCCATCAATTTGGTGGAGCTCATTATACGCTGGTTAATAGATTGTAACCGTTGTTCCGCATAGCTGGTAATGGTGGACATGACCATATCTGTGGGTATTTCCTGTTCCTCAATGAGGATAGTGGATACCGATCTATAGCTGGGCGGCAGCACAAAGGCCACGATCACGGCAAAGGAGAGTATGAGCAGGGCCGGGATGAAAAAGCCCCATTTACGCCGTTTTATCGCGGCCAGATAATCTTCAGGGGTTAGTTCGTTCTCTTCCATAGGGATTCCTTAAAACTGTCGTTACTCAATTATTGGTAGGCTGTACTTTAACTGTAGCCAGACCAAGTTACGGGTGCTTTCGATATTGTTTTCTCTGTCTCGCACAAAGCTGTATTTGTAGAGAAGGCGGCAAAAAAGATGGTCAGTTAAACCGTAGCGCAGTGAGGGGGTGATCGTGGAGGCCAGCTCATCAAGGTCTGAGGTAAAG
Source organism: Deltaproteobacteria bacterium (assembly GCA_029939635.1). Taxonomy (GTDB): domain Bacteria; phylum Desulfobacterota; class Desulfobulbia; order Desulfobulbales; family SURF-16; genus JAOZSN01. The sequence goes on along the minus strand of JAOZSN010000041.1, from coordinate 5,299 downwards.
CTGTATTTGCTGTCACCCTTGTTTTGCCGTTGACTCAAATCAAGGCGCAGCCACGATTTTTCGGTGAGGTGATAACGGCTAAACAGGGTCAAGCTGTTGCGCTGGGTCGGGCCATCGTAATTAGTTGAACCCTGCACCTGTCTGGATAGGCTGAGACCAGCGGTGGTTCTCTCTGCCTGCCATTTTAGCTCCAGGTTACCACCCCAGTCTGTGTTACGCTCCGTATCTTGATTTATTTTATTTTCGGCAATGTTGTGACGGGGGCCGATGTCAACAAGCAGGGATGTTTTTTCAGTGAATTGATGTTTGATTCCCACAGTGAGTTGGTAGCTCTCGGTGTCGGATGTGGAAAATTTAAATAATGAACCCGAGCCGTATAGTCGCAGGGAGGTGGGTCGGCTGAAGGCCAGAGCACGATCAATGCCGAGGATGGCAAAGTGGCTGCTATAGTCACTGGCTGTAGGGTCGGTGTCCACTGTATGTTCATAGCTATACGAGTAAAAAGAGGATAGCTTTTCGGTGTGGGTTGCGTCTGCAGAGAGACTGTACATCTCCTTGCGTCGTTCCTTGGCAGAATTAATATAGCCACTTGTCTCCAGATCACGATCCGGGCGATATTCCACCGAGTAGTGGGCTGAACCGCGCAGGGAAAAAAATTCATTGAAGCTATAGCCCAGCTGACCTTGATAAAATTGTTCTGTATTATTTAGTTCATTATTGTCGGCATAGAGCAGACGATCAAGATGGCCGTTCAGTGAGAAATTTAAGCGTTCGGTCTTGTTAATAATATCAAGACCAGCAACCAGGGTGGTGATATTATCCTCCACCGTGTTGGCTGAATTCATGAAGATATTATCATTATATTCATGCCGAGCGTGGGCAAAGGGTGTGACGCTGAAATCATCGGCAAATGCTGGGCCTTGGCAGCAGAGCAGGGCAAAGATGCTGAGGGGGAAAAAAAAATTACGGTACAACAACGATATCACCTCGCTGTAAGGTTAGATTCTGGCTAAGTTCCTTGCCTAGAGAGACATTATCATAGTTAAATGGGAAGATTGTGGTCTCTCCATTGATCTCTCGCATGATTTGAATTTTGTCGCGCTTGGCAAAGGGGTTCAGGCCACCGGCAATACTCAAGGCCTGTAAGACATTGATGTTGGTATTGATAGGAAAGCGGCCCGGTTGCTTTACCTTGCCAATGACGTAGATCATCATGGAATTTGTTTGCTGGACAATGACAGTGAGCACCGGGTCAGCGACAAAGCGTTTGACCTTGTTACGCACCTCTTCTTTTAACTGTCCTACTGTCTTGCCAGCCGCCTCAATCTCGCCAATAAGGGGCAGGGCAATGGTGCCATCTGGCAGTACCGTGATGATTTTTGACTGGGCCTCATCTTTCCACACTGAGATGTCTAGGATATCCCCTGGGCCAATGACGTAGCGTTGTGGATCCTGGGCTGCTGCAGATGCTGGCAGGCAGGAGAGGAAAAAGAGGCAGAGACATAAAAGCCAAGGTGTTTTTTGTAACATGGAAGTACCTTTAAAGACAGTTTCAGATTTTAAGTTGTCGCTTCTGGCGAGTAATAACTGAGTTATTTTCCGTGAACTGTTTTATTTAAGTTTCATGCGCAATTTCTCCGCCTTGTCGCGATCGGCAAAGGGTGTCGTACTCTCCAGGCTGGTTTGCAGGTGGTCAAGGGCCTCTTGGTTGCGACCCTCATCAGCTAGCATAACAGCAAAATGGTAATTAAGTACAGGGCTGTCAGGCATATTCTGCAGGCCTTGCTCTGCTAATTTTCTGGCCTGTTCTGTGTTGCCCTGGAGGTAATTGATCCAGGCCATAGTATCAAGCACCTCTGGTCCCTCTGGGTTGAGGGCCATGGCCTTGGTGCCAATCTCAAAAGCGGCCTGCAAGTCACCCTTTCCCTGGCGATCACTGAGCAAGAAGGCCAAGTTGTTATAGGCTGGCCAGAAGGTGTCATCAACGGTAATGGCTTGGCGATAGATGGCAATGGCATTGTCTATCTGCTTGTTCTGTTCGTAGAGAAGGCCAAGGGAGAGGTAGGCGCTTAAATTTTGCGGGTTGGCCTGTTGGGCCTCTTTAAATTTGCTGATGGCGGCCTCGGGATTACCCTGGCTCAGATAGAGGGCGGCCAGGCTTTGATGGGGCAACAGCCATTGTGGCCTGATAGCAATGGCCTTCTCAAAGGAGTGTTGGGCAGCCTTGTTTTTGCCAGCCGCCCGTTGAACCTGACCGAGAACCGTGTAGGCCACTGCATCTTCCTTATTGCTCTTCAGGCGCTGCCTGCACAGCTTTTCAGCTTTTGTGTACTGCTTTTGGGTGGTGTATAGCCTGCTGAGGGTGAGCAGGATAGGGTCGGCTGTTGGATTCTGAAGAAAGCCATTTTGCAGGACACGAAAGGACTCCTTCTTTTTGTTCTCTTTCCACAAGAGCTTGCTCAGACGCAAATAGGCGGCCGGATGCTTAGGTGCTGCAGTAATGATCTGCTCATACTGGCTGCGGGCCTCATTGTTGTTCTCTTGTAAGATATAGACATCGCCCAGGGCCAGATGGGCCTGCAGGTCAGAGTCATGCTGGGCCAGGAACGCCTGCAGTTCTTGTTGGGCTGCGAGGAGATTTTTCTTGATGAGGTGATAACGCACCAGGCCGTTAAGAACCTCTTTTGAATCAGGGAAATTCTTACGGGCTTTTTGCAGGATGTCGCCAGCCAGCTCAACCTCTTTGTTGAGGAAATGGGCCTCGGCCAACTGTAGGTGGGCTGGGATAAATTGTGGACGATCATTAATCACGGTACGAAACTCGGCAATGGCGCTTTCACCATCGCCCTGGCGGAGAAGGAGGGAGCCTTGCAACAGGTGGGCATCGGTACTCTTAGGGTTGTGTTTGAGTACTTCTGTCACCAGGGCAGTGGTTTTGTTAAATTTTTGTTGGGCAAAATATATGCGGGCCAGGATGGTTTTACTCTTCAGGGCATCTGGATCAGCAGGGTCGGTTTTCAGGGCAATGGCCTCTTGCAGGATAGTAATGGCCTTGTCCACATTTTTTGTTTTGAGGTAGAGTTCGCTTAGGGTGAGGCGCAGTTTGTTGTGTTCCGGCAGGCGGCTGATGGCTGCCTGTAACTGGCTCTCTGCCTTGTCCACTCCAATCTTTGCCAGATAAAAATTCACCAGAGTAAGCAGGGTGGTGTCGTCATCTTCATTAGCAAACATCTTGTCTGCCATGCTGATAGCTTCCTGCTGTTTGCCAGATTCATAGGTCACGGCAACAAGGTTGAGTTGTAGGGGCTTGTTATCTGGTGATAATTTAAGAGCCTTTTCAAGGACCTGGGCCGCATCGCCCAGACGTTTTTCTTTGCCGTAGTATCTGGCCAGAACAAGATAGATGGTGGGACTATCTTGGTTTAGTTTGATACCTTGTTGCAGTATCGCTTCGGTCTTGCCCTTTAGGCCCTGTTCATCGTAGATGGTGGCCAAAATTAGAAAAGGCTCTGGGGTGCTGAGGCCGGAGGCCAGGAGCTCTTCCAGCATGGGACGAGCCTTGCTGAAATTATGCTGTTGGAAAAAGATGGAGGCCTGTAGAAGCTTGGCATCCTGATTGGTTGGATCGCTGGTTAACAGCAGGGTGGCCTTTTCCTGGGCTTGATCAAATGCCTTGGCTCCCAAAAAAAGGCGGCCCAGTTCAAGGTGGGCTGCAAGTAGGTCTGGTTGCAGTTCTGTGGCCTTGCGGATGAAACCAAATGCCTGGCGCGGGTTGCCTTCTTTAAGTTCTACCATGCCCAGGTAATAATAGGCTTGGGCATATTTCAGGTCTATTTGGATGGCATTTTTCAACTCCAGCCTTGAATTTACATAATCACCTTGTTCGTAGTACGTTTTTCCTTGGGTGAAGAAAGCGGCTTTTTTCTCTTCAGGACTGCTACAGGCCACCAGGAGGGTGACAAGGATAAGGGAGATAATGTGTCGGTAGTTGATTAATTGGCGCATGTGACGTCTCGCGGTAATATTAACATAATGATCTCATAAGATCTGGTTAGTATTTAGAAAATAATAAAGGCCTGCATGGCAAAAAGGATCAGACCTGCCATGGTGGTGATAGTGATCCAGCCACCAAGTTTACGTAATTCGCCAAGTAAAATGGCATAACAGAAGAAAAAGGTGATGATTTTCGTGGCCAGTAGGCCCATTTGGAATTTCTGGATCTCTGGATCCGGGATATTGGGGATAATCACGGCAATAAAGAGAATAAGAAAGTCTAAGGGCGAGGCTTGGTAGCCCTTAGTTCTCCTGGTAAATTTCAGAGTCAGCAGGGCAGCAGTCATAATCACGGGGAAAAAAACTATATAACAATAGTATAAATTGCTGTGGACTGCAAGAAAAGGAGAGGTCTCCCCATGAAAAACTATTACAGGGATGGCGAGAAAGAGAACGCTTTGCCAGATAGTTTTTCGCCATTTTTCAGGCAAGAACAGGGACAGTAATAAAATTGCTGCTAATACCAGGCTAAAGATGGCGTAGGAGGTGGGGATTTGGCGAGGCAGTAGGGCTGTGAGGATGAAGAGGACGGGAAGCAGGTAGTAGATGGTCTTGAAAGATATTTTAATGGCATACTGTTTTTCCTTCAACACCTTGAGATTGCTCTTTATATTACTGTCAAAGGGGCCTGTGCGTTTAAATGTCCAACCTATTCGGTCAACATACCAGAAGGTGGCGATGATGCAGCAGGCAAAGGCAAGGTAGGAGAATAATAACAGCCAATCAGAAGAAAATCGGCAGAGAAATCCCCAGGTAACCAGGCTTGAGTGGAGAAGGTAGATGACAAATACCGCCTCGGTGTGAAAAAAACCAAGGCGCATAAATTTATGATGAAAATGGTTCTTGTCGGCCACAAAGGGGGAGTTGCCGCGAAATAGTCGCTCCGACATGACAGTTAGGGTGTCAATGATGGGGAAACCGATAATTGGCAATATTACCAAGGGACTGAGGTTGGCCTGATTATTGGTTAAGGCTATGGAAAGGGTTACCAGTAAAAAACCCAAGAACTGGCTGCCCGTATCGCCCATGAAGATGGTGGCAGGGTGGGTGTTAAAGCGTAAAAAACCAAAAATAGCGCCTACACTGGCCATGGCGATGAGGGCCAGTCCCGAGGAGCCTCCGGCATAGGCCAGGTAGGCAATGGCCAGTAGGCTGAGTAGCGAGACACCACCGGCCAGGCCATCAAGACCGTCTGCCAGATTGATAGCATTGGTGACGCCAATGATACAGAGCAGGGTAAGGGGAA
>JAOZSN010000171.1 GCA_029939635.1 Deltaproteobacteria bacterium | reverse complement strand
GCCACTGGCCAGTATCGAGTAGAGTAACAGCCCCCCCTTCCCAAGCAGAAGAAAACACGGTACATAAGAGAAACTCAGACAAACTCCAACACACCTTTAAAGGTGCGGCGATGGATAGGGCAAATGCCGTGTTCAGCGATGATGGCCTTGTGGGCCTTGGTGGGATAGCCCTTGTGTTGGGCGAAATTATAGAGGGGATATTGCTGGTCATAGTCGACCATGAGATGGTCACGGCTGACCTTGGCGATGATGGAGGCGGCGGCAATGGAGGCGCTCTTGTCCTCACCCTTGATCAGGGCCTCCTGGGGCAGATCCATGGGCACGGTGAATTTGCCATCCACCAGCAGATAGGCCGCGGCTCTGGGCAGATCCAATACAGCGCGCTTCATGGCCAGCAGCGAGGCCTGGAGGATATTAATATCATCGATTTCCGCCGGAGAACAGATACCAACGCCGCAAGGAATATCAAGATCATACAACAGGGCAAAAACACGCTCCCGCGCCTTGGCAGTCATCTTCTTAGAATCACGAAAGGGAGTTAAATCAATATCAGCAGACAAAATAACGGCCCCAGCCACCACCGGCCCAGCCAAAGGCCCACGCCCAGCCTCATCCACCCCAGCCACAGCGGTAATCCCCTGTTCAAAAAGGGCACGTTCCCAACTAAAATTAGACATACTCTTTCACCCCTATAACCTTGGCAAAAAAATAGCGCAAACAAGACAAATCCTCATTTACGCCAGCAATACATCAGCAAACCGGTGCCGCAAGGCAACGGTATGAAAAACAAAATTTCCCGAAAAAAGGCGAGGAGTGGTGCAGATTCGTTCATCTAGAGCGAGTGGCAATAGTATACTATGCCGCTCGCTTTAGATGGGCGAAGATGTGCTGCTCCTCGCCTTTTTTTTAGAGGCCACGCTCGCGGATACGAGCTGCCTTCCCACGCAGATTACGCAGGTAGTAGAGCTTGGAGCGCTTCACCCGACCAAGAGTAACAATCTCAATCTTCTCAATACGGGGGGAATGAAGGGGAAAGGTCTTCTCAACGCCAACACCGTGGGAAATCTTACGCACGGTGAAGTTGGCACCCATGGTACCATTCTTACGGGCGATAACAACACCCTGAAATACCTGAACCCTTTCCTTGGTTCCCTCAATAATGCGGATATGTACTTTGACGGTATCTCCAGAACGAAATTCTGGGATATCATAACGCATATTTTCTTTTTCAATCTGGTCAATAATACTCATGGTTGTTGCTCCTATGTTATCCAAATAGCCGCCTAAATACGACCGGTTGTCTTTGTATATTTCAAAAGGGGGTATTACACTTCCCCGAGTAATTTATCTAACATGATGGCCACTGCTGAGCGTACGGAAAGATGATTATACTCGCCGCTACCTTTAATGGGGGCCAACACCCCATCCACATTGCTAAACACTTCTTCTGTCAGTCCCCAAGCCGTTCCAAAAAGCAGTAAAAAATTCTCCCCAGACTGAATCCGTTGCCGAGCCGAGCTATGACTCAATACCTCGCCCTGGGCCTGAGCAGCTGTGGCCACCAAGGTATATTCACCTTGCTCTGCGACAAGCTTGGCGGCCTCCTGCAGATCACTACAGATCTTGACGACAGCCAAAGCATCCTTACGATCAGGATTATAACTGGCACCGTAGCCATCCTGCCAGTGGCCAACAATTTCCTCCACCAACTTCTGCTGATCTTTGATCGGCGTAATGATGAAGACCGTGCCCACCCCATAGGTGCGAGCAGCACGCGCTAAATCATGGAGATCAAGATTAGTAACAGCCGAGCTGATCACCTGCCGGTTCTTATTGTAGACCGGATAGTGAACCAGGGCAATATCTACTCTGCCCTTAGACAATGCCATGTTTCTCTAACATCTTTCTCTCTGCCTTAGTCAACTCAAGGCTGGCCATGAGATCAGGGCGTTTAGCCATTGTCTGTCGCATAGCCTCAAGCCAACGCCATTTGGCAATACGGCCATGATCACCAGAGAGTAACACCTCAGGAATCTCCTGCCCTTCAAACTCTCGCGGCCGAGTGTATTGCGGATATTTCAGTCCGCCTCGACTAAAACTATCCTCGCTGACAGAGGCTGCACACCCCAAAACACCGGGTAAGAGGCGGGTCACGGCATCAATAATCAGCATAGCGGCCAACTCGCCGCCAGTAAGGATAAAGTCGCCAATGGAGACTTCTTCATCCACATACGTATCAATAAAACGCTGATCTAACCCTTCATACCGACCACAAACAAGGACAAGATGTTCATAATCAGTGGCAAATTCTTCTGCCATGTGCTGGTTAAACTGCCGGCCCTGAGGGCTGAGCAGAACCACTCGGGCCTGTTTTTCAGCCGTAACGGTCTTAACTGCAGCAGCCAGAGGTTCAGGCTTCATTACCATGCCCTCACCGCCCCCAAAGGGTCGATCGTCAGTCATGGAGTGTTTATCGGTGGCAAAATCACGAATATTTGTGATTCCCACCTCAATCTGGCCATTTTCCCTGGCTCGTCGCAGTATGCCCTCCTCAAGGGGGGAACTAAGCAAATCAGGAAAAATAGTCAGAACATCAAAGCGCATGTAATTTAGCAACTGCCAGGCTGAAGGTGTTAAAAGTGGAGCTACTTTTTATTCAACTCCAGCATACCGGGGGGGAGATCAACAACAACTTTATCGGTCTCTACCTCAACAATATATTCTGGTTGAGCTGGGATAAGCACCTCTTCTCTACCACTCTTCACCACCAGCATATCGCTGCCAGCAGTGGCAAATATAGTATCCAGAATGCCAATCTCTTCCCCACTGCTACTAACTACCTGGGCTCCAATGATATCATGCCAGTAAAACTCATCATCTGGTAAGTCCGCCAGCTGGCTTTCCGCCACCCAGACTTTACTGCCGGTTAAGGCCTCAGCCTGGGTGCGATCAACAATAGTTTTACTGCTTGCCACGGCAAAACGGCCCTGGATACGCACAGCGACAAGGACAATCCTTTGCAGACTCCCATCTTTGGCCTGCAGAATAATCTCATCATAATCAGAGAAATTTTCTGGCTGACCACTGGAGGAGTGGAGCTTAAATTGGCCCCGAATACCGTGGGCTTTACCTACCTTCCCGACCTCAAGACAGTGGGCAAGATCCAGTTCTGCCATCCTTTTACTCTACTATTTCCAGGCGCAGTCGTTTTTCCTGGTCAGGCCGTGCAGCACGAAGCAGTGAGCGCATGGCCCGAGCCGTGCGTCCCTGTTTGCCAATAACCTTGCCTAAATCATCTGGAGCAACATGGAGTTCAAGCACCTGACAGTCTTCGCGCTCGACGTCCTTAACCTCTACAGATTCAGGCTTATCGACCAGGGCGAGGGCTATATGCTTTATCAACTCCTGCATAGGAGAATTACGCCTGCTGCTGTGCTATCAGACTTTTTACTGTATCACTGGGCAGGGCACCAACATCGAGCCATTTCTGCAGTTTTTCCTGATGGATAGTGATTGCGACAGGATCCTGCAAAGGATCATAGGTTCCAAGAACCTCAAGAAACTTACCATCACGGGGAGCCGCAGTACTGGCAGCAACGATACGATAAAACGGCTTTTTCTTCTTACCCATGCGGGTCAAACGAATAGATACTGACATTTTTTCACCTATTTAATTAACAACGAAAAAGGCTGAAGCGGTTTAGGAAACAACACCCCACCTTTCTTCACCTTCAATATTTATTTCACATCTTCTAGCTTCTACTTCGAAGTAAATGTTCAGAAGTGCGTCATATCTGTTCATTTAGAACTTCGAACGGTAAGCGCAGACTCCGCAGTTTGCTATGCGAGAAGGCCTAAATGGGCAGGTAACAACGACTCCGAAGATGGGGTGCTCCTAAACATTTACCTAGCGGGTAAGTCCTTTTGGGCGCTTACGCCTCTTCTTGCCGCCAACGGCCTTACCACCACCCATCTTACCCTTCATCTTCTTCATCATCTTCAGCATTTCAGTGTAGCTTTTGATGACTTTATTAACATCCTGCACCGAGGTACCACTGCCCTTGGCAATACGCTGGCGACGACTGGCGTTGAGAATCTGATGCTTACGCCGCTCTTCAGCTGTCATGGAGCGAATCACTGCTTCCACCTTGCCTAGCTCTTTTTCATCGGGCTTAGGCATATCCTTCACCTGCTTTAAACGGTTCATGCCAGGAATCATACCCATGAGTGATTCCAAGGAACCCATTTTTTTAATCTGCTGAATCTGGCCGAGGAAATCCTCCAGGGTAAAGGCATCCTTGTTGATTTTCTTAGCCAGCTTTGCAGCCTGTTTCTTATCAACAACCTCTTCAGCCTTCTCAATAAGGGAGAGAATATCTCCCATACCAAGGATACGGGAGGCAACACGGTCAGGATGAAAGACCTCAATAGCATCGAGTTCCTCACCGGTACCAACGAATTTAATGGGCCGTTGGGTTACCTTCTTGATGGACAGGGCAGCACCGCCGCGGGCATCACCCTCCATCTTGGTCAGAACCACACCACTTATGGCCAGATCCTGATTAAACTTGTCAGCCACCGTAACGGCGTCCTGGCCGGTCATGGCATCTGCGACAAAAAGAATTTCAGCTGGTTTCACTGCAGATTTAATATTCTGCAATTCCCCCATCAACTCTTCATCCACATGGAGTCGACCTGCCGTATCAATAAGCAGGGTATCGTAGCCACTCTTCTCTGCGACGATAACAGCATTCTTACTGATGGTTACCGGATCCTGCTTACCATCAGAGGGATGGACAGGAATATCAAGACTCTTGCCCAGCACCGTAAGCTGCTCAATGGCCGCTGGACGATAGACATCAGCAGGTACCAAATACGGCTTGCGCCCCTGCTTACGTAACAGCTTGGCCAACTTACCAGAGGTAGTGGTCTTACCTGAACCCTGCAAGCCGACCATCATTATAATGGCTGGCCCCTTACCGCTCAGATCCAGTTCCTGCGCCTGACCGCCAAGTAACTCCACCAACTCAACGTTTACAATCTTAATGACCTGCTGACCGGGAGAGAGGCTTTCCAGCACCTCTTTACCCACTGCCTTCTCTTGAATGGTGGCGATAAAATCCTTCACCACCTTGAAATTCACGTCTGCCTCAAGGAGCGCCATGCGCACCTCTTTTAAGGCTTCCTGAATATTCTTTTCAGATAGTTTACCGTGGCCACGCAGGTCACGAAAAACATTATTTAGGCGATCCGACAGATTATCAAACATATTTTTAGCTTACTAGGCTGAAGTCCGGTCAGCAGAGCAAAATAAAGACTCCGCACGAGGTTCAGGATTAAATCCCATAAAACTCTTTATATATTAATGTACTACACTATAGCTCCACAGCACGCAGGGCAAAGGTATCCCATGCCCATTTGCGGAAACAGCAGAAAATACATGGTCACAGGCCAGTTGTCAAGGAAGAATAGTTAAGGATCGCTACGCACAGCCACCCCGAACAGTCCAACCTAGCCAACCAGCTTTGCGATTCCTTCCGGACTCTCTACCTGCACACAGGTACAGTCATGACCCGCCGGGAGTAATTTTTTCATCATGCCAGTGAGCACCTTTTTCGGGCCAACCTCAATAAAGGTGGTAACG
>JAOZSN010000040.1 GCA_029939635.1 Deltaproteobacteria bacterium | reverse complement strand
CAGCACGTTAAAAAAGGCTGGCTTTAAGGTAACGAGTCATACAGATGGTCAAGCTGCCTGGGAATACCTGGAAAAATTGCGGGAAGATGGCACCTTGTCGCAGACAGTTTTGGCTATTATCAGTGATATTGAAATGCCGCGAATGGATGGGCACCATTTTTGTATGAAGGTGCGTGCGAATGATGCCTACAAAAAGATTCCAGTTATCCTGTTTTCCTCCATGATTAACGAGGCCTTGCGCCGTAAAGGTGAGCAGGTTGGGGCTGATGATCAGGTGACCAAACCAGAGCTTGATACCCTTATCACCAGATTAGAGGAATGTGTTGAGCGTCTTAATCCTAAGTAGGAAGCTGCCACAGGGGGAGCCGGGATGCCAGTTTTGCCTGGATTTTCTGGCTCCTCTGTTTTTGTTGTGACGCAGTAGTCGAGCCAGCGGGTAATTATTCAAGGGATCCTAAAGAAACAACATCTCTGCCATCTCATCACTGCTCAATAACTCATCAATCTGATAGAGTATTTTTCCCATAATCTCCCTATCCAATTCAAAACCATTTTTGTTAAGAAGGTTAATCGCCTTTGATTTGCTGAACTTTTCAAGGCTGATCTCTCTTTCAGACGCAGAGCAGGGGTAACCCGCCAACTTAGTAAAAATGTTTGCCAGATAGATAATGGTTGAGCCTTCTGTATATGTATGATCTTGCCATGGAGCATGGTGATAAAAAACTTGCATGATTACCTGTTTGGGGAAATTCCATTGTTGCAGGAGTTTTGCTGCTATCTGATAATGGGTGACACCAAGTATCTCTTTTTCTGCCTGGCTGAAGGTGACGCCGTTTTGGTCAATATAGGTCATGATCAGGCGAAATTCTTGGTGCATATATTGATCCAGCACAATTTTTCCTAAATCATGGATAAGGCCACTGATAAATAAGGTGTCATTGGTTGCACATTTGAAATGGCGGGCTAAAAGGCGGGTGGTTTGGCTACAGAGGGTGGAATGGCGCCAGAACTCTTTGCGTGTCTGTTGGTCTCCTTGGGAGTTTTTGAAAAAATTTTGCACGGCGCAGATAAGCAGGAGGGATTTTACTTCACCCAGGCCCATGATCATGATGGCATGGCCTATGGTGCTTACTCTGTTTATAGTGCCGTAAAAGGGCGAATTAGAGACCTTGAGCAGCTGGGTTGCTAAGGCGACATCTTGCTCAATGAGGAGAGTAACATCCTTGATGGAGCTATCCTCGTCGTCAATGGCTGCCATGATATCAGCAGAGACTTCAGGCAGGGTTGGTATTTGTTCAATGGTGGCAATAATCTCATCAATACTTGCTCTGGACATGCAGACCTCGTGCAAAAGGTACTTTACTGTTAATTGGTCTGGATTTGTAAAAAGCTCAAAACCAGGCTAACGTCAGTGGAACGGGTAGAGTCTTTCGTAGTTGCCCTTTATTTGTTTTTTTCCTGAAAGTTGTTGAGCATTTCAAAGGGTAAAACCCGACAAATCTCATTTAGGGTCGTATCATTTAATTTCATCAGGCCATCTTCAAGCATATTGATCATACCACTGTCTTGGGCTATCTGCCTGATTTCTTGGACAGAGGCCCCCTGCAGGATTGGTTCAGGGTCTTCCATGACAAAGATTTCAGAGAGCAATGTACGCCCCTTGAATCCTGAAAAATTGCAGGTGTCACATCCTGCTCCTTGAAAGAATTGACGGTCTTCTGGGAGGGAATTGAAGAGTAACGACCAGTCTTGTTGTTTCGGTTCATAGGCCTTGAGACAGACAGGACAGATGCGGCGTACCAGGCGCTGGGCCAGAACACAGGATAGGCTGGAGGTTATCTGGGATCGATCAATTTGCAAGTCAAATAGACGATTCAGAGTGCTTATTGAGTCATTGGTGTGTACTGTTGATAGGACAAGATGCCCTGTCTGGGCAGCATCAAAGGCAATGCGAGCTGTTTCTTTATCACGTATCTCCCCCACCAGTATAACGTCTGGATCAAGCCTGAGGAAGGATCGTAGTAATCTGGCAAAACTGAGGTTAATTTTTTGGTTTACCTGTGTTTGCATGATACCTGGAAAGCTGTACTCAATGGGGTCTTCAGCGGTGATAATTTTCAATGAAGGATCATATTTTTCTTGTAAGGCACCATACAAGGTCGAGGTCTTACCACTGCCTGTTGGCCCGGTAACCAGGATAATGCCAGCGGCACTCATGAGATGGCGTTGGAAAGGGTCTAGGACATGGGGGAGGTGGCCAAGGTTATCAAGCCCTATGGAGGCTTTCCGCGAATCAAGGATACGGATGGTGACATTTTCCCCAGTGATCGCTGGGCAGGTGGCCACTCGGAAGTCTAGGTCATGCTTGGAGTTTTGTTTTTTGTCAAAATAGTTAATGCGAAAGACACCATCTTGAGGCAGTCGTTTTTCTGCAATATCTAAGTTGGACATTACCTTGATCCTGGAGATTACAGCGTTGGGACTTTCCTGCAGGCGGCGCTGTAACCAGGTAGGGCTGTGCTGCTCCATAACACCATCAATCCGGAAACGCAGGGCAACACCGAGTCGATCTTGTTCAATATGGATATCACTGGCTTGGTTTTTGATGCCGTATTTGAGAATATAATTAACTAGCTCCTCTGTCTCGATGTTTTGACCGCTATAGCCATAGTCTGCCTGTTGCTGACTCTCGTCAAGATCCTCATCAAGTTCAATCTGCATGAAGTCGGTTTCAGGGCTGCTAGGGCTATTGCTATCATCTTTACTGCTGTCATTCCATGTTTCACGGGAATGGAAGCGAACATCTTTGCTATAGAGAAGCCTGAAAAGTTCGGTAAATCGTTGCTCTGTGGTCAGGATGCATTTGATGTGAAGTTTTTTGTAGAGGCGGATAAGCTCCCTGGCTTGTTGGATGGCATCGGGTTGCATGATGGCCAGGGTAAGCTCCCGGTCGACAATGGCTAAGGGGAGTAATAGGTTCTTCTCGGCATAGCGGTAGCTAATCAGCCGCGGTAAGGTATTACGCGATACGCTATCGTAGGTAAAGGTTTCCAGTAATTTGAAGGGGGTATTGGCCTGTAACGCCAGGGCCTCCTGGCATTGTTCGCTGGTGACCATATTATTCTGGGTAAGGATGTCACCTAGTAATCTGTCGCTACTCTTTTGGGCCGATAATGCCTGCTTGACCACGGCATTATTGGTGTGGCCCAGACGCACCAGGGTCTCTCCCAGGCGTGTTTGTTTATTGTGTTTATTGAGGACGTGATAGAAATCAAGGGGGGTAATCAGCCCTAAATCACAACATATTTCACCAAAATTTCGGGGTGATTGCTGGATGCGGCTGGCATGCTGTTCATCTTCATCAGAGATGAATAGCATTTTCTTGGCTTGGGACAGGATTTGTGGGACATGGTGATCGTTATATATCAGGTCGTTGATCTGCTGGCTGGAAATAGTTTTTTGCCAACCCAGAGCAGTAATAATGCTTTCACTGACGTTTTTTGTGGCAAGGGCTGTGTCAATCTCATCTGCTGTAAGAATGGCAGCTTTAATAATTCGTTGGCAAATAGCTTCCTGGATATCGGGCTGCAGGAGAATACGTTCACGTTCTTGAGCGGAAAGAAGGCCTGTCTTTTCAAGGATGAAAAGTCTTGAGGCCCCGGTAAGGTCTTTCTCGTTTTCCTGAATTGCAAGGATGCGTTGGCAGTCGCTGGAGGTGATGAATTTTTCTTTAACCAGCAACTCACCAATGCGGGCTGCTGGCCTTTTGGCAGCTTTGCTAGAGTCCGGCTGGGAAGAAGGATCTACTGGCACAAGAAATTACCTGGTAGGAGGCTTTAGTGACTTGCAGCACATTTTGCGCCACAAAAAACACGATTTTCGAACATGCTATTTTGATGTAAAACAGGCATCTACTGTAAGGTCACTTATACCCCTCAAGGGGGTACTGAAAAGAGTGCCGTTCCTACATATTACTGTCAAAGGTGTTAAGAAGTATACTCACGCTACATAACGATACTCTTCATCACAGTGTATGATTTTTAGGGCGTGAGATCAATGAAATGAAGCGTAAAAGACAAAAAAAAGCGGTTCAAGGAAAGAATTCCTTTAACCGCTTTAGATGTTGTGTGGGGTGAGTGATGGGGATCGAACCCACGGCCTCCTGGGCCACAACCAGGTGCTCTAACCAACTGAGCTACACCCACCATATGAACAAGATTTTTATAATAGATTGATAGGGGGATAGCAAGGGTAAAGTGATGTTTGGCTCAATGAATATTTTTTGACTGTTCCGGTATATCTTTCAATACTAAATTGTTTATGGGTAGGAATTGCTGCTGGTCTTGCTGGAAGGAAAGGGTATGTAAAATATCTGCATTTATAATGAAGCGGATGGCGCCTTGCTTGCCAGTGTTGAGCATGGTGCTGCCCCATTTTTGGTAGCGCTCCACAACGGCATTGGCAGGAAATAGGCCTTTGTTGTAATGGCTACTTGAAAAAATGGTAATTTGGGGGGAGGCAGTTGCAATAAATGTCTCACTGTTAGAGGCGGCACTGCCGTGATGGGGGGCAATAACCACGGTGTGCGGTTGTAAGGTTTGGTTGAGGTTCTGTTCGCCAATTGCTCCAATATCACCGGGGAGGAGAAAGGAAAATGGACCAGAGGTAAATGATATTACCAGGCTTTGGTCATTATCATCCACAGCCTGGTTCGTCTGGTGCAGGGAAGAAAGAAGCTGTATCTGTTTTTGGCCCATTTTAGGATAAAAGGATCCGGCTAAAGGCATGATCACTGGAATGTGACGATTTTCTGCCAGTTCAAGCAGTCCTTTAAAGCCAGGGTCTTGATTTTTTTTGTCTGCCACCCAGAGAGCTGAGGTGGGGAAATGTTTTAGCAGGAAGAAGAGGCCGCTGTAATGATCACTATCAGCATGGCTGCTGATGACTAAGTCTAAGTGGTGGATATGTTGGCTACGTAGGTAGGGGGCGATAACCTGGCGACCGATATCAAAGGTGGGAGATTGGGGCCCTCCACCATCAACGATGATTGTCTTGCCGCTGCATAGTTCAATAATGGCGCAGTTGCCTTTGCCAACATCAAGGATAGTAATTTGGTCATGGTTAAGGCTGTGGGGCCAGGGGATGAAGAGTGGTAGGCAAGCGGTCAGGCCTGCGAGGCGGAGCAGTTTTGTGCCGTAGAAAAGGGTAAGTATACCAACGTAAAACAGCATAATTACAGGCAGGCTCGGTGGCCCTGACCAATATGAAATCCACGACCAGCTTCCCATGGTAAGTGCCAGCTTATGGCTCATGGAAAGGCCGATTCCGCCAATGGATAAGAGCGCTTCAGCTAAACCGGGCCAAACAAAAATAGCTGGTATGGCCAGTAATCCCCAGCCTAATGACCAGATGCAAAATAGTGGTTCGAATAATAAGGTGGCGACGGTGCCAATAAGGGAGGTGCGCTGGAAATAGAAGAGCACCAGCGGTAAGGTGGCAAGGCTTGCTGCCACGGAAACTGCCAGGGCACCGCTGGTCCAGTTGGCCAGGAAACGGAGCAGATTGATGGGATGTTGGGGTGTAAATAGGGTTTGTAGTTTAGGTAGGATCAGGGCGATCCCTATCACTGCGACAAAGGAAAGTTGGAAAGAGATCGAAAAGATATCCAGAGGATTAATAAGCAGGATGATAAGGGCTGCCAGGGCAATATTGGTAGGGCCATGCCACTGGCCATCCCGAATTTTGGCCAGTAAAAAGACGCTGATCATGATGAAGGCGCGCACCGCAGGTGGTTGAAAGCCAGAGATAAGGCAATAGAAGAATAGCGGTATTATGGTGAGTCCAGCTGTTATCTTATCTGCTGGCAGGTAGAGAAGTATGCTCTTAGATCGTTTCAGCAGAAAACTGATAGTGGCATAAAATCCTGCCGCCAAAAGGGCCATATGGAGGCCAGAAATAGCCAGAAGATGAGCAATGCCTAAACGTTGGAATGCCTCCCTGGTCTGCGGTGAAAGGCTGGCTCTGTCGCCAGTGAGCAAGGCCTTGAACAGGCTAGATTGGAGAGGGGGTTGGTGTTCCTCAAGAAAGGTGATAATGGTGGCACGAATATCTTCCGCCTGGTAGCGCCAGTGACGGTTGTTTTTTTTATCCGTTAGTATGATGATGTGGTTAGGGTTGCTAACCCAGGCCGTGATATGGATTGTATCGAGGGCTAATTTTCGTTTGATATCATAGCTGCCAGGGTTGAGAAACCCTCGGGGTGTATTGAAAAAGCCATGGAGGATGACACGATCACCTGGTCGAGTATGGGTCGTGCCTGCTAGGGAGACTCGTACACGTCCAGAGATGGGCCTGCTCTGAAGATGTGGTTTTGTTGAGGGAGGTGTGCTGGGCTGGGTAGGGAAAATAAGCTGTTCTGTCTCAATGATGAGGCGGCTTTTGAGCGGGCCTATCTCTGCGGCCCGGGATACTGTGGCGATGATGGTTAGTGGCTTTGAAGGTGATAAGTGGTTAATAAGGTGGTCAGGTGGGTGTTGAGGATACAGGGAGATGGTGCCATGGAGCAGGCCAGTAATAAAGAATAGGAAAATGGTACTGCTGTGGCACCAGTTATTTTGGGCCGGGTAGGTAGCCAGGATGATAAGGAGCATGGCGCTGGTGAGCAACCAAAGAAGGCGCTGGTCAATGTTCCCAGTGAAGTGAGCTAAGATAATGCCGCCAGCAAAGGCCAGGGCAAGGTGGATAATAAGAAAGGAAGGGTGGATGATATGGCGAAGAAGGGCAGATGGCATTGCAATATGCCTAAAAAGCTCGCCGACAAGGAATGCCGGCGAGCTTTTTTAAATCAATCTAAGAAAAATTTAAGTTTTTCGCGGCGACTGGAGTGACGCAGGCGGTTAAGGGCCTTTTTCTCAATCTGGCGAATACGTTCTCGTGAGACATTGAAACGTTTGCCAATCTCTTCCAGGGTGTATTCTGCATCTTCACCAATGCCAAAGCGCAGGCGGATAATTTTCTCTTCCCGAGGGCTTAGTGTCGCCAGGATACCGGTGACACGGTCAGCTAACTCGCTATTCTTTACTGCCTCATAGGGCGATACTGCCTCCTGGTTTTCCAGGAAATCGCCCAAGGTGGAGTCATCATCACCAACTGGTGTTTCTAGGGAGATGGGTTCGCGGGATGCCTCCAGGATGGCAAGGATCTTATCCATGGGCAGGCCGGTCTTGGCAGAGATCTCAACCGGTGTTGGTTCGCGACCTAGTTCCTTGAGGAGTGAATAAAAGGCCTTGAAAAACTGACTACGAAGTTCAAGGAAATGAACTGGCAGGCGGATAGTTCTTGTTTTATCCAAGATAGCCCTGGTAATGGCCTGCCTGATCCACCAACTGGCATAGGTCGAAAACTTATTGCCCTTGGTGTAGTCAAAGCGGAATACAGCCCGCATGAGGCCAAGGTTGCCTTCTTGGATGAGGTCAGCAAGGCTCAAGCCCTGATGCATATATCGTTTGGCAATGGAGACCACTAGGCGAAGATTCGCCTTGATCATATTGTCTTTAGCTGACTCAATGGAACGGGTATATAAACTGATGCAATGATTGCCGTATTCCAAAGGCTCGTTGGGTGGTTCTTCCGCAACGATGGACAGCATTGTACGGCGCATATGGTTAAGATGCTGTTTCTTCGGCTTTAGGGTCGGGTCACGCTTTTCCCACAGATCAATGCGTTCCGCCAGCATGGATACCGCTGGAACCTTAGAGGTGTCTGTACGGATGGTGCGGATAATAGAGTCAAATCCTTCCCTGATGGTCTTAGAATATTTTTCTTCCTCTTCGGGGGTCAGCAGTTCAAAACGGCCCATCTCGCGTAAATAGGTGGTGGTAGTTTCCTCTACGTCTTGGGCCGGTTCTAGTTTGTTTTGACCATCATTAGGGTCATCCTTGTCATCATCTGCGCTTCCTGCTGCGGCTTTTGCCTCTGGTGGCAGGATGGTAACAATTTTGATATCATTCTTAATGAGGAATTCGAGAATCTGATCAATAAAAGACGCATCTTTCTCTTCCGGAATGAGGTCAGTAAGAAAATCAATACTGACACATTGGAATTGCTTGCCGAATTTGAGAAGTTTAGCTTGAATTTCTGCTGGCACAGGCAGATTTCTCCTTATAAGAGCGGCATAGTCAGGGGCGGAAAGTATTTTCCTTGCCAGATAGTTATACAAAAAATAAAATATATTTTGCAAAAACTATACGTGCTATGCTTAAAATTTGAGAGACAAAAAAATACGTGCCACGAAAGAAAACTTCTTTCATGACACGAAAACTTCACATTTTACCTTAATTGTCTCGCGAATGCAATGTTTTTGGGGAGATTTTTGGGAGAAAGTTCCATGGTAAAACAACGACAAAGCGGTATCCTCTTACATCTCACTTCTCTGCCTGGGCCTTTTGGCATAGGTGACCTTGGTGGTGGGTTGAAATTTATTGATTTTTTGGTTGAGTCTGGTCAAAGTTGCTGGCAGTTTCTGCCCACCTGTCCTACAGCCGAAATATTTAGTCATTCTCCCTATATGGGACTTTCGGCCTTGGCGGGCAATACTCTGCTTATTAGTCCTGATCTGCTTGTTGAGGACGGCTGGCTGCAGGGTGCAGACATTGAAGCACCTAATGATATTTTTTCTGACTTTCATGTTGATTTTAAGGGGGTTATTCCTTTTAAAGAGCAGCTCCTTGCCCTGGCCTTTGAACGTCTGAATATCATGCACCAAGAACGGTTTGCCACGTTTTGTGAAGAGCAGAAATGGCTGGATGATTATGCCTTATTTATGGTGGCCAAAAATCATTATCAAGGAGGCTGGCCTGATTGGCCGCGTGCCTTAGCCTCTCGTCAACCAAAGGCTCTGGCTGATTTGGCTGAAAAATTTAGCCATGAGTTGGCCTTGGTCAAATTTGGTCAATTCATCTTTTTTGATCAATGGCATACGCTCCACTCCTATGCCCAGCACAAAGGAGTAGTTTTATGTGGAGATATTCCCATCTATGTGGGCCATGATTCTGTTGATGTCTGGGCCAACCAGGATTGTTTTCAGCTTGGTGCAGACTTTCAGCCCACCCTGGTGGCTGGGGTGCCACCCGATTATTTCAGTGCCACTGGCCAGCGCTGGGGTAATCCCCTCTATCGTTGGACGGTAAAGGGTGAGAAGAATGAAGCTCTGTACGAGTGGTGGCGACAAAGGTTTACTGTTATTAGCAGTATGGTTGATATGGTGCGCATTGATCATTTTCGCGGTTTTGAGGCGTACTGGCAGATACCAGCTGAGGAAGAAACAGCCATGAATGGCACCTGGGTTAAAGGGCCAGGTTATGAGTTCTTTGTTTCCATGGGCACAGCTATCAGTGAAATAGAGATTATCGCTGAGGATTTAGGGGTTATTACCCCAGAGGTGGAAAAATTACGGGATGATCTTGGTTTTCCAGGTATGAAAATCCTGCAGTTCGCCTTTGATTCAGATGAGCAAAATTATTATCTTCCTTGTAATTATAGTGAGAATTTTGTGGTCTATAGTGGGACCCATGATAATGATACAGCCGTGGGCTGGTATCTTGATCCAAAGGTAGCTCAACGATCTAAAGATAGATTGCGTCGATATGCCAATAGCGACGGCTCCATGATTCACCATGATTTTCTTCGTCTGGCCTATGGTTCCGTGGCTCGTTTGGCCATCATTCCCATCCAGGATGTTCTGGGGTATGGTTCCGATTGTCGGATGAATACCCCTGCCACCGTTGAGGATAACTGGATCTGGCGGTGTTCTGATGTCTTTACTGCTGATTTGGCTACCTTCCTTGGCAAGGAAGCCCTTTTTTATAATAGGCAGGCTGTTTTTCCAGAGGATTCCCTTGACAAAGATCCAGCCACGGAGTAATTAATTTCTTCTTTCAAATCATGGCCCCTTCGTCTAGCGGTTAGGACACCGGCCTCTCACGCCGGGAACAGGAGTTCGATTCTCCTAGGGGTCACCATGAAATTTTAAGGGCTTAGCACAAATGTGTTAAGCCCTTTTTTTTTTGACATGGTTAGGGGATCAATGGTAAATAATATTTTTTGATAATCATGGCGTGTCAGACTTCGTTTGGTATGACCATTTTCTCACTCATCCTTTTATTATTAAAGAGCATTTTTGCATTACAGCAAATAAAAAAATATGAAAAAAATATACGTTGGTATCATTGGTTTTGGCACGGTGGGTAGTGGTACGGCCCAGGTTATGTACGATCAAATGGATCGCATGGCACGGCGCAGTGGTCTGCAGCTTGTTTTGAAAACAGTGTTGGAACAACATCCTCAGACCCTGCCGGAGCCCTTTGCTGATATTCCGGTGATCACCAGTATTGACGAGTTCTGTCAGGATTCTGATCTTGATATTGTCGTAGAGCTGATCGGTGGTATGGAGCCAGCCCTGACCTTTGTCTTAAAGGCCATTGCCGCTGGCAAGCATGTGGTGACTGCCAATAAGGCCTTGCTTTCCGAGCATGGTATGGAAATATTCCAGGCTGCGGCTCAAGCGAATGTTGAGGTTGGTTTTGAGGCCAGTGTTGGCGGTGGTATGCCGGTAATTAAGGCCATGAAAGAGGGTTTGGTGGCTAACCGTATTGATTCTATCATGGGTATTTTAAACGGCACCGCTAACTATATCTTGAGCAAAATGACCAATGATGGAGCTCCTTTTGCTGAGGTCCTTAAAGAGGCTCAGGATTTAGGGTTTGCTGAGGCTGACCCTACTTACGATGTTGAGGGTATTGATACCGCCCATAAGCTGGTCATTCTCATGACCATGGCCTATGGTATGAAGGTGAAGTTGAGTGATGTAACCATTGAGGGAATCTCTAAGATCGAACCTACTGATATCAGTTTTGCCAAGGCCTTTGGCCATCGGATCAAGCTGTTGGCTATCAGTCGCAATCATGGTGACCATGTTGAGGCGCGGGTTCATCCCACCTTGGTGCCGGAAGATCATCTTCTTGCCTCCATTGGTGGCCCCATGAATTCAGTCCATATCCATGGTGATATGGTGGGTGATATTCTCATCTACGGTGCTGGAGCAGGGAAAATGCCCACAGGCTCGGCTGTGGTGGCTGATATCATGGATATTGCCAGAAATATTGACCGGGGTTGTATCAACCGGGTGCCAGCGCTCTCCTATCTGCCAGAGGAGATTGGTGAACGTGCTATTACACCGCTCTCCCACTTGCGTTGTCCTTATTATTTTCGCTTTTCCACTGTGGATGGGCCAGGAGTACTCTCCACTATTTCTGGGATCTTGGGTCAGCATAATATCAGCATTGAGTCTGTTATCCAGAAGGGGCGGGAGGCAGGTAAGACCGTGCCCATTGTCATGCACACCTATGAGGCCAGTGAAGCCGAGGTGGTGTTGGCCTTGGCGGAGATAGACGCCCTTGATATTACCACAGCTGATACCGTTAAAATTCGCGTGCTCACCGGAGATAAATAACAGATGAAAACCATCATCCTGGTGGGAGATGGCATGGGGGATTTTCCCCTGGCTGAGTTGGGGGATAAGACTGTCCTTGAGGCGGCCCATACTCCGGCTATGGATCGTTTGGCTCGGCGTGGCCGCATAGTTCGTTTGCAGACTGTACCAGAAGGTATGTTGCCAGGAAGTGATGTGGCCAACCTCTCTTTGCTTGGCTATCGAGCTGAGGAGTTTTATACAGGACGCTCACCCCTTGAGGCTGCCAGCCTTGGTGTAGAGTTGGCGAAAAATGACATAGCCTTTCGGCTAAATCTGGTCAATACCCAACATGAGAATGGCGGTATGACCATGATTGATTATAGTGCAGGGCATATCTCCACTGCTGAGGCCCATGAGTTAATTGCTGCCTTGCAAACTATTCTGCCAACCTCTGGTAATGCTGATCTCTACCCAGGTATAGATTACCGCCATCTCCTGGTCTATCGTGGCGATGTGGCTTCCCTTGAAACAGTCCCCCCCCATGATTATCCCAATAAGGATGTCAGCCATCATTGGCAAGCCTATCAACAGGTGCCTGAATTGGCTGGTTTTATGGTTGAGGCCCAGGCTCTTTTGGCAGATCATCCTGTTAATCAGCAACGTCGTAAAGATGGTAAACTGCCTGCCACTGATGTCTGGCTTTGGGGGCAGGGCAAGGCTCCTGCCATGGCTACCATGCTGGAGCAGTACGGCATTAGTGGGGCCTTGATCTCTGCGGTGGATTTACTAAAAGGGATTGGTGTCTATGCTGGCATGGAGGTGCTGGAGGTTGAAGGTGCTACTGGCTATTTGGATACAAACTACCAGGGTAAGGTTGCGGCAGCCTTAGCAGCATTGGAGCAGCATGATCTGGTTTTTGTCCATGTTGAGGCACCTGATGAGACAGGCCATCAAGGCCTGGTTGATAAAAAAATGCAGGCCGTGGAAGATTTTGACGCCAAGATTGTTGGCCCTATTGCTGCTGCCCTGGAAAATGGTGGTGATCATAAGATCATCGTCTGTATGGATCATTTCACTCCATTGAGTATGCGCACTCATACCACTGATGAGGTGCCAGTGCTTTTCTATGACTCTCGCATACCTGATTTAGAAACTGAACAGCGCTATACCGAGGCAACTGGTCGGGCAGCGAAGATTGTTTTTGGCAATGGTAGGGAATTTATGACTGAGGTGTTACGCTGATGGCTGCGACGATCTCCATGGTTCTGGGTGAGCCCATGCATGAGGTACAGACCCGTATTCTCTACGGTGATACTGATGCTGGTGGTGTGGTCTATAATGCTAACTATCTGCGTTTTTTTGAGATGGGTAGAACTGAATTTATGCGTAATCTGGCCTCGCCCTATAAAGAGCTGGAGGAGCAGGGCTTCATCGTACCCGTGGTAGAAAGTTACCTGCGCTATAAAGCCCCGGCCCGCTATGATGATCTTATCACCATCAAGACCTGTTTGGCTGGGCTTACTCCTCTAACCCTTCGTTTTCATTGCCACATCGTTCATTCTGAGACTAATCGACTCTTGGTCAAAGGCTTCACTGGCCATGCCTCGATTAATCATAGTGGCAAACTAGCCAAGCTGCCAGCAGATATTATGGCTGGGTTGCAGCCTTTGGTGATTTAGTTTTTCTTTTTATAATTAATTTCCGCTTCTGATGGGCGAATATAGATGGGTACGGCCGTGGCTGGGTCGATAAAATCTGCCTGCTGATATTTTTTAATGGCCAGCTGGCCGATGGCAGCGGCGCGTGGGAAGTGGAGCTGGGCTGGGGCAAAAATGGCTAGCTCTGCAAGTATTTCCTTGATGAGATCGCGATAGGGGGCTACCCCATCACCGACAAAGAGGGTCGGGATGGTGATTTTCTGGCAGAGGCGTTCCGCTGCCAGCACCATATACTCGCTTATGCGACTCATGCTACCGTTCTGATCCTGGAATAAAGCGGTGTACACCTCATTTTTCCTGGCATCAAGGATGGGGCAGATCTGCAGTTGACTATGGGCAAACTGGCTGGCCAAGCCATCAAGGCTAGCAATTCCCATGAGTGGTAGGCCAGTTGCCATGGCTATGGCTTTAATGGTTGTCAGCCCAATGCGAATCCCTGTAAAGCTACCCGGTCCAATACTCACAGCCAGACCGTCTAAACCATTCCAATTCAGCTCTGTCTCAATCATTGCCTGCTCAATGGCAGGCAGTAATCGTTTGGAGTGGGTCTTTTTTGACAGCAGACTCTGCTCGTAGAGACAGTTGCCATCTGAAATCAGGGCCACAGAACCGCACATGGTGCTATTTTCCAGAGCAAGAATCAGAGGAGATGAGGTGTCTATTTGGGAGTGGATGGCCATTTGTCAGGGATCGGGTATCAGGTTTCAGGGAAGTGCTGGAGAGTCTTGTTGTTTGCTGGCACCTAGCCCCTGAAACCTGCAGTTAGCTGCTCAGCATTCTGATAATATCATTATAAAAGGCAAAGACCATTAAGGATACCAAGAGTGCCAGGCCGATCATTTGTAATTTTTCCATGGCCTGGGCAGTGAGTGGTTTACGGCGTACCGCCTCCAGGGAGAAAAAGACAAGATGACCACCATCAAGCACTGGCACTGGGAGTAGATTCAATATACCTAAGTTAACACTTAAAAATCCCATAAAGTAACAGAACTGCAGCCAGCCAGCCTCCATTTGCTTGCCGGCCAGCTGGGCAATGAGAATAGGCCCACCGATCTCTGACGCGGGGATAACGCGCTGCACCATCTTGCCAATGCCAATCACTGTTTTGCGGGTCATATCCCATGTCTGTTCATAGCCCGCCAGGATTGCCTGAAAAATAGAGGCGTCCTCAAACTCCATTGCTGACATGTCACGCTCGATACCAAGACGATAACCTTTGCCTGTTACCTCGCCAAACTCATTTTTGAGGTCAATCTCTTCAGCTTTACCGGTCAGGCTCAGTTCATCCTCTCCACGTAGTACAGTGATTTGTAAAGGCGTACCATTTGAGTTGGTAACAACATGATATACCTCTGCCCAATCATTAATCTCCTGATGGTTGATGCGGACGAATTGATCTCCAGCCATGAGTCCAGCTGCAGCTCCTGCACCATTTTCTTGTACCTTGCCAATCATGGTGGTTGGTTTCAGAATAGGCAGACCAACGATGGTAAAAATAATACTGAAGAGGATAAAGGTGAAGAAGAGATTGGAAAAAGGGCCTGCAAAGACAACTAGGAAGCGTTGCCAGACCGGCTTATTAGCAAAGGCGCGTGGGGCGTCCTCGTCGCTTATTTCATCGTTGCCGAGTTCACCCACCATCTTGACATAGCCACCCAAGGGCAGGGCACTAACCAGATACTCCGTTTCTCCCCAGGTTTTACCAAACATTTTAGGGCCAAAACCAAGGGAAAATTTGGTCACTTTGACGTTAAAGGCCTTGGCCACAATAAAATGACCAAACTCATGGACAAAGATCAGGATGCCAAGGACAAGGATGAAGGAGAGCAGAGTAGTCATATTTTAGGCTGGGGGTGAAGGTTTTTTGCTGCGAATTTCACGAAGTAACACAAATTTAGTACATTTTTTTAGAAAAGAGTAATTCGTGAAAATTTGTGTAATTGGCAGCAAAAAAATAATTATTTATACAGACAGAGGTAGGAAGACTCAGAGCTTATTTTTACGCCAAATTTGACATTTTTGTCTACCTGAAAAGTATCTCCAGGCTGAAATGTCTGCCAGGAATCAGAACCAGGCAGCTTGATATCCATGGAGCCTGAGACCACCTGCATGATTTCCACACAGGATGTGCCGAATTCATACTCACCGGGGGCCATTACACCAATGGTGGCTGGCCCTTCTGCACTTGTAAAGGCAATGGATTTTACTTTACCGTCAAAATACTCGTTTGTCTTAAACATGGTTTAGTCCTTACTTTTTTAGTTGCTCAGGTACGGCAATTTCTTCACCCTGCTGTTGCTTGCGGCGCATCATAAAGGCTTCTACCACAGATTCAGCCTGCATACGGGCTGAGAGGTCTGCGGCCAATACCGTGTCAATATCTTGAATCTCTTGGTGTTTGTGGCGCTCCAGGGTTTCAGCCACAACCAGGGCGATTTCTGGGAAGCGGATTTTCTCGTCTAAAAAGGCCTCCACGGCAATTTCGTTGGCACCATTGAGTACGGCTGGCAAGGTACCACCACGTTTACAGGCCTGATAGGCCAGCTTCAAGGCCGGGAAGCGCTTAAAGTCAGGAGCGTTGAAGGTCAACGGAACGGAGTTTGTCAGTCCCAAACGGGGTAGTTGAATACGTAAGCGTCTAGGATGGGCCAGGGCATAGGCAATGGGGATACGCATATCAGGCACGCCCATCTGTGAGATAATGGAACCATCAATATATTCAACCATGGAATGGACAATGGACTGGGGATGGATGACTACCTCAATGTCTTCTAGCTCCACATCAAAGAGATATTTAGCCTCTATTACCTCAAGGCCCTTATTCATCAGGGTGGCTGAATCAATGGAGATCTTTCTGCCCATGCTCCAATTTGGGTGGTTGAGGGCCTCGGCTGGGGTCACGGCCCATAGTTCTTTTTCTGGTTTGTCACGAAAGGGACCGCCTGAGGCCGTAAGGATAATCTTATATACATCCTGACGGCGTCCAGCATCTAAGGCCTGAAATATGGCGTTATGCTCACTATCAATGGGCAACATGGTAACACCATGTTTTTTAACCGCTGCCATGATGAGATCACCGGCCATGACCAGGGTTTCTTTATTGGCCAGGCCGATATTTTTCCCGGCCTCAATGGCACGCAGGGTGGGAAGGAGTCCTGCCGCGCCTACAATGGCTGAGACAACTGTATCGGTATCGGCCAGGCAGGCCACCATGATATTGCCGTCACGTCCATGAACGACCTTTCCTTTCCAACTGGAACCGAGCATGGCAACCAGCTTCGCAGCCAGCTCTGCCGTGGCTACTGAGACAAGCTGAGGGGCAAAGGCCTCCACCTGATCACGCAGCAGGGTAACATTAGTCCCTGCTGCCAGGCCAGCCACCTGAAACCGACCAGGGAACTGGCGAACAACGTCAAGGGTACTGGTGCCGATGGAGCCAGTTGAGCCGAGGATAGAAAGGGTCTTACTCATAACAGTCCAAAGTAAAGAATGTAATAGAGGGCTGGGGCGCAAAATATCATGGAATCAAGGCGATCAAGAAAGCCGCCATGACCAGGTAGCAGTCGGCCTGAATCTTTAGTGTTGGTGGCCCGTTTAATGATTGATTCTGTTAAATCTCCAGCTACTCCAAGGCAAGAGAGCAGAACCGCTACTATCGCTATGGCCAGTAATGACTGGTTTGGAAAAAAATAATAACTGAAGGCCGTGGCACAGAGTGTGCCGCAAATAACACCCCCGATAAAACCTTCAATAGTCTTGCCTGGGCTGATATGGGGGCAGAGTTTGTGGCGACCTACTGTTCTGCCACAGAAATAGGCGCCACTATCTGAAGCTGCGGTGATGGCGGTAAGAATCAGCAACCAGAGCGCGCCATTTTTAAACCCAGCAAGAAGGACGATATGAGGTATGGTAAAGCCAATATAGATAAGGGCAAAGAGCCGATTGCTCAGTTGCGGATAGGGTTGGTTGCAGCCCGCAGTCCAGATAACTCTTAAGGCCGAGAGTAGTAGGGCTAAAAGCAGAGCAGCCATGAGTAGGTCATGGCTGGGGATGAGTGCCAGGCTGATAACAGGTAAGGCTGTAAGAACAAGGCCAGAGAGACGAGACGTACCACCTTCACCATGCATGGTGAAAAATTCATGGGCGCAGAGGAGGGTCAGCAGGGTACCTGTCATCCAAAAGAAGGTATAGGAGTTGAGATAGAGCAGGCCCAGCCAGGCGGCTAGCATAAGTACGCCAGTGATAATCCGTGTTTTCATAACAGGGGATCTCGTGTGAAGAAATTTCCCTTCACTGTGTGCTCTCCACCGTAACGTCTGCTGTAGTAGCATCGTCGGCTACCTGTTCACCTGTACGGCCAAAACGGCGCTGACGACCATGGTAATCAGAAATAGCACCGGTGAGATCCTTCAGGTTGAAATCAGGCCAGGCAGTGTCGGTAAAAAAAATCTCGGCATAGGAAGACTGCCAGAGTAAAAAATTAGAAAGTCGTGCCTCGCCGCCAGTACGGATAAGAAGATCTGGTTCCGGTAAACCAGCGGTGTAGAGATGTTCATCCACCATGGCCTCAGTAATATCCTCAGGCCTGATGCTACCTGTAACACATTTTGTGCTGATGGCCTGCATGGCTTGCAATAATTCACTGCGCCCACCATAACTCAAGGCCAGATTCAGCACCATACCTTGGCAATGAGCTGTCTTGCTAATGGTCTCTTGTAAGACCTCATATACCTCGGTCGGGAGGTTCTGCAGCTGACCAATGGCCTGCAGGCGCACACCGTTTTTCAGCATCCGTTCCAGTTCACTGCGCAGGAAGTTTTTAAGCAGATCCATAAGACCGCTCACCTCTTCCTTGGGGCGGTTCCAGTTTTCAGTGGAAAAGGCATAGAGGGTGAGTACTCCAACCCCTAAGCGTTGGCAGTCCTCAACAATACGGCGCACAGTTTTTACGCCAGCTCTATGGCCCAAAAGACGCATTAACCCCTGACGTTTGGCCCAACGGCCATTGCCATCCATGATGATAGCGATATGGTTTGGAGGGGGAGGGGAGGGCATGATTTTAAACTTCCATAACCTCTTTCTCTTTATCAGCCAAGGCATCATCGATCATTTTAATGAAACTATCAGTGCTCTTCTGGGCTTCTTCCTGACTCTTGAAGAGATCGTCCTCAGAGATATCTTTGTCCTTCTTTTGCTTTTTAAAGATATCAATTGCCTCGCGACGGGCACTACGGATATTGACTCGGTAGTCTTCACAGGTTTTTTTGACCTGTTTGACCAGTTCTTTACGGCGATCTTCGGTGAGTTGGGGGATGGTAATGCGGATAATTTTACCATCATTGGCCGGTGTCATACCTAAGTTTGCCTTGAGTATTGCCTTTTCAATGGAAGGAAGTACCTGTGGATCCCAGGGTTGAATAACAATAACACGGCTCTCGGGAGTGGTGACG
Source organism: Deltaproteobacteria bacterium (assembly GCA_029939635.1). Classification (GTDB taxonomy): domain Bacteria; phylum Desulfobacterota; class Desulfobulbia; order Desulfobulbales; family SURF-16; genus JAOZSN01. The sequence goes on along the minus strand of JAOZSN010000040.1, from coordinate 1,535 downwards.
GTTGCTACCTGATTTACCGGCATCATGGCTCCGTAGGATTCAACCTTAATGCCGTCAAACATATCAACGGAAGCTCGGCCAGTGCGGATCTTGGCCAGATCACGGCGGAAGGCCTCAATGGTCTTTTCCATCTTCTCTGTCATTTCTGCCTGTACTGTCATGATTATTCTCCCTTAATCAGCGTTCCAACCTGTTCACCACACACAGCACGTTCAATATTGCCGGGGATGTTCAGGTCAAAGACCAATAATGTATGATTGTTTTCCATGGCCAAGGATATGGCGGAGGCATCCATGACCTTTAATTCTTTGTCCAGCACTTGGCGGAAGGTGAGTTCATTAAATTTGACAGCATCATCATGCTTGAGAGGATCCTTGTCATAGACACCGTCTACCCGGGTGGCCTTGCATATTAACTCGGCATTAATTTCTAAACCGCGTAAAACGCCAGCCGTATCAGTAGTGAAGTAGGGGTTGCCGGTGCCAGCCGCAAAGATGACCGCATGGCCAGCAGCAAAATGTTCCAGGGCCCGGCGACGAGAATAGGGCTCACATACCGTTTCCATGGGGATGGCTGAGAGTACGGCGGTGGGGATGCCTGCCTTGTCTAAGGCATCTTTTAGGGCCAGAGAGTTCATCACTGTGGCCAGCATACCCATATTGTCGGCAGAGGCTCGATCCATGCCTTCAGCTGATCCTGAAACCCCTCGGAAGAGATTGCCAGCACCAATGACCATGCCGATCTCTACACCAAGGGAGGCTATTTTACCTATTTCAGTGGCCAAATAGTCGAGAACCTTATGGCTGATACCAAAGGCAGCCTCGCCCATGAGTGCTTCGCCGCTGAGTTTCAGCAGGACACGTTTATATCGTGGTTGCGTCATGGAGAGCTCCTTTTAATTTGAAAATAGAATGGGGCAGATTTTTGAACCAGGGCAAATATTGACCTGGTTAGTACCAAAAAAAAGAGTGCTAGGGGATTTCCCTGCACTCTTTTTTTCCGACAGCAAAAAATTAAGCGCCGACCTGGAAACGGCTAAACCGTTTAATTGAGATATTTTCACCAAGGGTGGAAATAAGCTCATTAAGTTTGTCCTGGATGGTAACATCCGGATCTTTGATAAATTTCTGCTCCATGAGGCATATTTCGGAGTAGAATTTGTCTATTTTGCCGCTGACGATTTTTTCGACGATATTGGCGGGCTTGCCAGAATCAGCAGCCTGTTTTTCATAAATTGCCTTTTCGCGTTCCAATACGTCTGCAGGTACATCTTCACGTTTAATGCTTACTGGGTTGGCTCCAGCTATATGCATGGCGATGTCACGGGCAAATTCTTTGAAACCATCATTTTTACCGACAAAATCAGTCTCACAACCAACCTCAACCATGGCACCGAGCTTGCCGCCTGCATGGATGTAGGTCTCAATAGTACCTTCACTTGTGGCACGATCGGCACGCTTAGCGGCAATGGCCAGGCCCTTCTGGCGGAGGAAATCTTGGGCCTTGTTCATATCCCCATCATGCTCGCTGAGAGA
>JAOZSN010000170.1 GCA_029939635.1 Deltaproteobacteria bacterium | reverse complement strand
AGAGTAAACAGGGTGTTATGACCACGGTTGCCGGGGACGGGGTGTTTCGTTTTATGGGAGGGGCTATTACCAAGTATTCACCAAAGAAATTTACCACCCAGACACCATTGGCCACCATTGGTGTGCGCGGGTCCATGTACTCTTGTCGAGTTTCTGGCCGTTCATTGCAGGTACTTTTTGATGGTGGTAAGGGTGTTGATGTTAGTAATAGTGTTGGTAGCGTTGCTTTGACCATTCCTGGTCAGGGGACAACTGTAAACAGTGCAACTAGAGCGCCACGATCAGCGCGCATATTTTCTGCCAGAGAAGCAGCTGCCTTTCAGGTTGAATTTGATATGGGTGGAAGCGGTGGTTCCACCCTAAGGCCAGGGACGCAATTACGTAATTCATCCAGTGTGACAAATTCAAGCAATGTGGCTATTGGGAAAAACAGCAGGGTACATATGGGGGCCATTTCCATCCGTGATTCTATCGTGGGTGGAGATATTTCCAATGAAAGTGATGTGCGAGATAGCGCTAATGTTGCCGTTGGCGCTGACACCTCTGCGAATACTGGCTCCATCGTCATTGAATGATATTATTTTCTATTATTTCGCGGCTATTTATGGTGTTGCTCCTGTTGAGCCTGCCTGGCTTGGCTTTTTCTGCATCTGCCAAGGATTCAGTGGTCAAAATTTATACGGTATTCAACTCCTATAGTTATCATAATCCCTGGCAGACTAAGGGACAGAAGACCTTTCATGGTTCTGGCTCGGTTATTAGCGGTAATCGTATCTTAACCAATGCCCATGTGGTAAGTGACCAGATATTTATTCAGGTACGCCGTACTGGCCAGGCTAAACGCTATACAGCAAAGGTTGAGGCCGTTGCCCACGAAAGTGATCTGGCCATACTCACGGTGGATGATGCCTCTTTTTTTGACGGAATTACACCACTGCCCCTTGGGAAATTAGCCAACATTAGAGATAAGGTCGCCGTATACGGTTTTCCTGATGGCGGTGATAAACTCTCCATCACCGAGGGTATTGTTTCACGGGTTGAGCATGTTGAGTATGCCCATTCTAACGCCTATATTATTGCCTGTCAGATTGACGCTCCTGTCAACTCTGGCAATAGTGGTGGGCCGGTGATGAAGGATGGAAAAATTGCTGGTGTGGCTTTTCAAGGTATGTCAGGGGAGCAGGTGGAAAATATAGGCTATATGGTGCCAGCTCCGGTTATAGCCCATTTTCTTAAAGATCTGCGTGATGGCAGCTATGATGGTATCCCTACCTTGGGGCTTTCCATGCAGAAATTGGAAAACCCAGAGATGCGTCGCTATTATCAGATGGATGAGAAGCAGACAGGAGCCTTAGTAAATAAGGTATATCCTGAGGCTCCCATTCAGGGCATCATGCAAGGTGGTGATGTCATCCTTGCCATTGATGGCATTAGGGTGGAAAATGATGGAACTATCGAGTTTCGTCCTGGAGAAAGGACATTTTTCGGGCATGTTTTTCAAAAAAAGCAGGTTGGTGATACCATTCATTTACAATTTTTAAGGCAGGGCACGGAGCTTGGTAAGACAATTGTGCTGAGCAAAGCCATAAATTATGATCGTCTTGTCAGTCATAAAAGATATGATACCCAGCCAGATTATTTCATCTTTGGTGGTTTTGTCTTTCAACCTCTAACCCTGAATTATCTCCAGGGGTTTGGCAATGCTAGCAACTGGTTTCTTTTTGCCCCTACAGAGTTACTCGATTTATATATGAACGGGGAGCAAGAAGAGGAGAGGAGGCAGGTTGTTGTGTTGACCCAGGTGCTGGCCGATGAGTCGAATGTTGGTTTTCAGGAGTTTGGCGATAACGTCATCGTGGAGGTGAACGGTCAAAGGATTTCAACCCTGGCTGATCTGGTCATGGCTTTCAAGAGCAATAAGGGTGCGTACCATACCCTTGTTGATTCCCACGGTTTTACCCTCTGTCTCAAGGATGATATCGTCCGTCGCAGTCAGAAGAAAATTTTACAAAATTACCACATAAGTGCTGACCGTTCGGTCAATCTTCGTTGAGAGCTACCCCCCCCCACACTTCTCTAATTCTTTATCTCTTTATATTCTCAACCTTCTTTCTCTAGGGTGTTATAAACTCAATGGATACGTTGGTCATATTCTTGATGTTGGACACGTCAAATTGGGCCTCAAAGGGTTTTGATTTACCGTGGCCAAATTGGCTACCATTGTTGATCTCTGTCTCGTAGGCCGTGATAACACTATCATGCTTATCCAGGAGATTGACGATAAGATAACCCTTTGCAGGGATATAGCCTTCGTTGAGGATCTTGCCTTGGACAAGGAGGATAGTATTGTCAGAATAGAGTTCTGCGGTGAGTTCTTCAATGACCAGTGAAGGCGCAGAGAAGCTATGTGGGGTATTCGCCTGCGGTTGGCTGGGAGGAATAGCAGCGCGAGGGGTTGATTTTGTTATTTTGCGAGGATAATCTTCGCTGCTAGCAGCTGTAGCTGTACAAAAGGTGAACAAAAGACAGGCAAAAAGGGTGCAATAGGGGCGTACATTTAAGACTAGCATGATGGGGACTCGCTGGTGAAGTGTATGTAAAAGTTCCTATAGATTTTACCACAACTCGTTGGTTAAATTCAACTCCAAATACCTGGAATTATTGTATTGCAGAAGCTACACCTATTGCCAATTAGGTTGTTTGTGGGGATTAAGTAGCCCTCTCTTTTGATGAGAAGCTTTTTGCAGTGGTGACAGTAGGTATGGCGCCCCTCATGGCCGGGGACATTGCCCACATAGACGTAACGAATGCCTGCCTCCATTGCTAGATCACGGAATCGGGTCAGGGTAGAGATGGGGGTGGGGGAGAGACGGTCAAGTTTATAGAGCGGGAAGAAGCGCAGGAAGTGGAGGGGATGGTCTGGTCCAAGAGTGGATAAAATCCAGTCGCACATCTGTTTGACCATGTCGTCTTTATCCACATATCCTGGCACCACCAGGTTGGTCATCTCAAAATGGACTTTCTGTTCATGCAGGGTCTTGAAGGTATTTAATACTGGTTGTAGGCGACCACCGTTAAGCCTCTTGTAAAGGTCATCACTAAAAGATTTTAAATTAACGTTGGCACCCTTGATTACTTTACATAGTTCAAGGAGTGGCTTTTCATTGATATAACCATTTGAAACCCATAGATTGTCAATATTTTCCTGACTCGCCAGCTTGGCAGTATCCAGCATATACTCATAATAGGTGGTGGCCTCGGAATAGGTATAGGCAATGGCGGTGCTCTTACTCTCTATGGCTTTTTTTACTATTTGGGCTGGAAAGATTTCTTGGAAACGGACTTCATGGGGTTTGGCCTGGGAAATTTCCCAATTTTGGCAGTTAAGACAGCGGAAATTACAGCCAGTGGCCGCCATGGAAAAAACTGAGCTGCCAGGTTTGAAATGAAAGAGCGGCTTTTTTTCAACTGGATCAATATGGATAGCACAGGCATTGCCGTAGGCCAGACTAATGAGGGTGCCCTGGTGGTTGATACGACTCCGGCATACACTACGATCCCCTGGCTCCAAGAGACAGCGGTTCGGGCAGATGCCACAGCGAACCTTTTTATCTGCCAGGTGTGATTGGAAAAGGGCAGGGGCATGCCATTTCCATAACTCTTTCGGTGCATCATTTTTAAAGATAGTGCCACGAATATCGTCACGACCACCTGGACTGCTCTTTGCCCCCCATGGATAGGCCAGGGTAGGAGATGCCAGAGTGCAGAGCATGGCACTACTTTTCGCCAGGAATTGTCGTCTATTAGATGTCATGTTTAACTCCCATACACAGGCTGATGCCTTTGAGAAAAAATAATCCTCCACAGCCCCAGAGTACGCCACCTTGGGGAATGAGGATGAGGCTGGTAAGGATGGTGCCAAAGGCGGCTCCCATGAGGTCAGCGGAAAAAAGTCGGGCAGCAGATTGGTTTTTATCCTGGAGCAGATGCAAGGCAGCCGGAAATTGCATACCACAAAGTAAGGAGACACAAAAGCCGAAGGCAAGATAGAGGCCTAGGGGCAGTCGGTCTCCACCCCATGAGGTAGCGAGAAAGAGTAGCACCAGCATGAGCATGAGTAAAAGATCTGTCCGAATAAGGATGGCTCTGCTTTGTCGTTGCCATTGCTGGGCGAACCATGCGCCAGGCATGAGGCCGGCCAGAAATATGGTGATAATGACACCAATCTGAAAATATATCATGCCATAAAATATCTGAAAAATGAAGATGAGTAGGATCTCACTGCCCATAGTCATGGCACCGGTGGAAAAGAGGATGAACTCCTGTCTGGATAGGTGCCAGAGATAAAAGCAGAGCAGAAGGAGAACAGTGATGAAAAAGGGGTGGGGTGAAGAGTTGAAACGGGCAAACCACTGCTCAAACATCAGGGTCATGAGCTGGGGGGTTAGATCAGTGTTAATTGGCACCGTGGGGTCGAGTTGCTGGCGCAGGGAGGACATACGTTCTGCTGTTACATTGCCGTAAAAATAGCCACTTATATATGAGGTGGGAATATGGTTTGCTTCCAGTAAAGCTGGGATATCACTGTTCAAAGGGGCCTGGCTGCAGATATAGCTGATATCACTGCCAGGCAGGACGAGAACATGGTTGAAAGAGGTGCGTACCGTGTTGTAGATGCTGGAGAGTTTGCGACGCTGTGGTTCGGCTAAATAACTATCAAAACCTGCCATGCTAAAGGCTAGTACTCCATGTTCTGTGAGGTGGTTTTGGGCCAGTTCATAAAAACGGCTGGTGTAGAAGCGGTTAATTTGAAAGGTGTCAGGTTCAGGCAGGGAAACAATAATAACATCGTAATTTTGGGTGCTCTTTTGCAGCCAGGAGCGACCATCCTGATGGATGATCTGTAACCCAGGGATTGTGGTCAGTATGTTGGCTGCAAATAAGGTTCTGCTCACTTGGGGGTCAAGCTCCAGGTAGTCGATGTGCGTGGGGTGATATTTAGCTATCTCTTGAAGCATGCCACCTGTAGCGGAAACGAGAAGTACGCTTTGTACTGTCGGCCGTTGGGCCATGGCAAAATGGACAGCCTCCTCAGCCTGGGAGATGGTTTCAGTACTGAGCAACGGCATGCCATCCTGGATCAGGGTTAGCTGGTCCTGGTTTTTGTGGAGGAGAAGTCGGCCGTAACGAGATTCACGGTAGGAGAGGAGTTCTCCGTCCACTGGAGTGAGGCTGGGTAATTCAAGGGCCAGGCAGGAAATGAGGGAAATAAGGCCCATGAGTTGACCCAATAGCAGTGGACGACGTTTTCCTGCGGGTAGCAGAAAGGAGACACTATAAAGTAGCGGTAGATTGGCCAACAGGATGGCTTGTAAAGGCGTGGCGAAGAAGATGAGTACAAAGGAGAAGATAATACCGCCGCTTACATCGCCGACATTATCCCAGATATAGACCCGGCTGCCTGGAAATTTTGGATCGAATCGGCGTAGCAAAAAGAGGGCGTAGGGCAACACAAAACCAAGCAACAGGGCATAGGGGGTGATGGTGGCCAGGTTAAAGAGCAGGCTGGGGTAAAAGCCAACCGAGCTCCCAGGCAGGAATATTTGATCGCGTAAAAAGCGGATGAGCAAGAGTTGCAGGGGGGCACAGAACACCAGGGCCAGACTCAGCCCGGCTAAACGTTGAGCCGTGGGTGCAAAAGCAGTACTGAGCCGATGAGAGACGTAACTACCCACCCCGCCCACCAGCAACCAATTACATAGGG
>JAOZSN010000169.1 GCA_029939635.1 Deltaproteobacteria bacterium | reverse complement strand
GCTTACTGGTGGTGTTGCAGTACTATGTGTTTCATTAAACTGCCCAGCGGTATAATCCATAGCACGCTGAATGCCAAGAGTAGAGGCAGCCGGATACCCATATGCCATATCAACCGTGACACCACCCATTGTGGTAACATTCACACCAGTGTTATACGCAGCCGTCACATCACACGATGTATCTATCAAACAGGCCGCATGACCAATGGCTGAAGCACCGGCAACAGCACCAGCTAAACCATCAACCGTTGCCTCTCTGGCCTCTGTACGCATCTCAACATATTTTGGCATGGCAGTTGCCGCCAAGATTCCCAAAATGACAATAACCATAATCAATTCGATGAGCGTAAAACCTTTTTGATCCATTTTTGTACCCCTCATTTTTTTTTTACTTTTTACCCACAAATTACCTAGGGCTATTCAATCGTCAAAACAACACTTTAATGCCTCAATGGAGCTTCTCTATTATTTAAGCTCACCAGGCAGGCAAAAGTCCAGAAAAATTATCCCTTTGCCCAAATCTTCTACTCCTTCAACCAACCCTGCAATACATCTATAATTTTTTGGGCCTGGGCTGGACTGGAGATATTAAATTTACTCTTGGAGTTGTACTGGCCATCCCGCTTCTGATAACGCCGGATGGTATAGCGGTCAGGGCCATACTCTTCCTTCTTCTTGTCCCATTGCTGGTAACGAAAGAGAATGGTGGACCAGGCCCCCTTGGTCAAAACTTCTTTGTCCAACTCCTTACAGGTCAGGATGCCGTCTTCTTCCCAATTTATGGTCAACTCATCAATGGTCTCAGCCATACGTATATCTCCGTTGTTGTGGATTATGTAGCGCATCTATTTCAATGCGTAAATATACAAAACTCGGCCACACCTTACTGACTTTTTGCAAAAATGCCAGTCAGAAATACACCACTTGTGACTTCCAATTCCTTTTGCACCCCTAATTTCCCCATTTTCTAACGTAATACCCGTTCACTGATGCCCAGAGATATGCTGTGTTTTTTAATTTTTACTCTTCCTTGATCTCAAACAAAATGACCTATTTCTGAACAAGCACTAACTAAAAAGCCAACCAACATTTGGCGCTGCATCTCTTCATCATCAACAAACAATATATGCATAATAGTAATAATTATCCCTTATCTTGCCTCTTTAGGCACGTAAAACCACTGCAACAAAAAGTTACAAAACAAAAATTATATTTGAACTTCGTAACCCTAACCCCTATACTAATTTCTGGCTCGTAACAAAATAATCAGCCTTCCTTCAACTACTAATCTGGTGACGTGATGACCTTTCATTCCCTAGACTTCTGCGAGAATATTGACCCCCTGCTTCTGGACGTTGAGCAGTCAATCCTGGCCTTGGAGCAGCACCCTGGCTTTGATGATCTCATCTGTACCACAGCCCAGGGCTGGCAAACCGTTCGTGGTGTGGCCAATCTCTTTAATCACGATAATACCACCCGGTTGGCAGCACAGGTGGCCGGCTGCTTTGATGTCCTTTGCAAACAAAAGGGAACTGTTGAGCATGAACTTATCAAAGCAGCCCTCACCATGGTGGATCTCATCCGCCATAGCGGCAATGATGACCTTGATGCCCGCCCCACCCACAATATGGCTGCCACCCTGGCTCCCTTTACCTCCTCAGTGACATCAACCCTGATTTCAGAACGCTCTGCCAAGGATACCAAAATTCTCATAGTTGATGATGAGGCGGTTAACCGTATCCTGCTGGAAGAGTTTGTCCGCACCTTTAACAAAGATATCCAGGTCACCAGTGTGGACTCAGCAGCAGAGGCTATTTTTTACTATCTGACTGAAAATTTCGACCTGGTCTTTCTTGATATTATGATGCCAGAGGTTGATGGAAATCACTTCATCTCCATTGTTGAGAAAAATAAACAGGCCAGCAATCTGGCGAATCCTGCCAATATAGTCGTGCAGACTGCTGTACAATCTATGGAGGAGTTACTCGACATCGTCCAAAAAGACTGTGTTCTGGAGGTCATTCGCAAGCCCATCCTCCGTGACCGTATCTGTACCTGTATTAAGCGCTACTGTGTAGCCTTCAATAATAAGTCTCTAGCAGCCTGATATCTTTTCTTCCTGCAATGGTATGTTACCCCCTCCCTGGCCACGATCAAGGGAAACCACCTGACCATAGAGAAACTCTCCCCTTGGCTACTCCTGGTAAACAGAGAGTGGCCAGGGTTATAAGATATGAGAATAGACGCACAGAAAATAACTGTCCTTCATACAGAGATATCCACCACAGCTCCACCTAAGCCGTGAATACGCTCGTCAATCTGCTCCAAAGCCGAGGCGAGGGTAGTATAGCTAATCTCCGGCAGTTGCCCGCCCCAAAGTTTTTCTGCCTCCTTAAAACCCTGGATGATTCCCTCACGACCAGCCTGCATCTTGTCAAGATCATCACCAGCCCCGAGAATAACAAACTGGGCCAAACGCTCCGCTGTCTTGGTCACACCAAAATAGCCGTCTTCACTGACAAGATCAGCCGCCTCCTCCTGGCTCATCTCCAGAATCGGCTTGCCCTGGTACTGGAGCTGATTCAGATCAAAATCAGCGTTGCTAATAAGATGGGCCAGACCATTCTGGACAGCAAAAGAGTCGGAACTCGCATCAATACTCTCCAGCTGAAAAGAGAAAGAGACAGATTCTGTCTTTTCAGTACCCACCAGTGTACTCAGGTCATTAGTCTGGCGACGCTGCTGACTATACGCCCTGGTAATCTCCTGCACCCGTCCTTGTTGGCTCTGAATATCCATGACCCATCCTCCTTATACGACAATTTCAAGTTTCGAGTTTTCACTCCGCTACTAATAGTATCGGATAAAAAGGGAGGAATACAAATATTTTTTATAACCGTACCAGCTCCACCTCACCCCAGGCACCCATCTGCTCATTATGGATGATAACCATGCCCATAACACCGGCCATGGATTGTACCAACTCCAGGGCAGGGGCCATATCCTTTTCCTCAGCCAATTCATTACCCATACGGGTGGCAACAGTATCGGCCAAGGCCGTATCAGCAGCCAACACCGTGACCGAATCAGCGCTACCAAAACTTAATGAATGGCCGATAGTACCGGAAGAGGTACATATACCCAAAGGCATCTGGGCAGCAGCCAAGCGCAACCCCACCTTGCCACTCAAGGGGGACTCCCCAGCATAAATACTGCTCACACAGCTCTCTCCACGCTGAATAAAAATATCACCACCATTTTCAACCATGACTTCATTTATGCCATCAAGTGCCAATAACCCGCGCCCAACAAATTCAGCCACGGCCCCGGCCACCGCAGCCATAGGACCCACCCCAGCCACTTGAGCAGCCCGTATCATTCCCTGAATCATAGCTGGGGCAAGACTATCTTCAGCCATGGGGCTCAAGGACGAGGCAAAAGCAGGATAACGCAGAATATAACGCTCCAACTGGCTGCGACAGGTGAGCACCAGATCATGGGCCTGTTTCGTCACCTCTTGGCTGGCAAGGATATGAAGATCCGTCTCCTGTACCTGTATTTCCATGGCACAGAGCTGCCCCGGCTCCACCTGCTGGCGGTAGAAACGATGCTTAAAGCTCAGGGGATCACGTTTTTTCCGTTGTTTATTGGACATTATTATGGAATAAAATGGACGTTCTTTTCATCATACCAGAAAACAAAAATAAAAATCTCACCCTGCCTACTCTGCCATGACAACCTCTTCCTTGTGTATCATCTTCAGCCGTTTTCCCCACCCAGGCCGCAGCAAGACCCGGCTTATTGCCGAGTTAGGGCCAGATGGTGCGGCGCACCTCCAAAAACAGATGACAGAGCACCTGCTGACAGCTGCAAACCTGTTGGACAAACAGCATGCCAGCCTGCAGGTAGAGTTACACATGGCAGACGCCACTCCCCATGGGATGCAGAACTGGCTGACCGATACCATGTGGCGCTCCCAACAAGGTGCTGATTTAGGTGCCCGCATGGCCCATAGCTTCAGCACCAGCTTCAGGAAGGGCTTTGGCCCTATTATTCTGGCAGGTGCCGACTGTCCAAGCCTGGACAGTACCATTTTAAGCCAGGCTTTCCATGCACTGGAGAACCACGATGTTGTCCTTGGCCCAAGCCAGGATGGTGGCTATTATCTCATTGGCCTGAGACAGGACGAGCCAAGCCTTTTTACTACCATGCCCTGGGGGCAGGTTGGAATCCTTGCTGAAACAACAAAAAGAATCAGCAAGGCTGGCCTTAGCCATGCCTTATTGCCAGTCTTACGTGATATTGACAACCCGGCAGACTTGGCATACCTCCCCAAGGAGTTAAACCAGCAACTCCCCCACCACTATCAAGAAAAGTCTTCTGGGGTCTAACATAAAACTAAACAACGAACCGCAGAATATCGAACAAAAAAATCAGCTGTTAGCAAAATAGACACCGCTTCGCTGTTATTCGCCTAAGGGAGAGGCTTTAACCTTGAACAGTAACAATAAAATGATCTCAGTCATCATCCCAGTGCTCAACGAGGCACACCATTTACCTGCCACCCTGGCAGCTCTCGAACATACAAATGTGGAGATAATTGTTGTTGATGGTGGCAGCAGCGATACAAGTCAACAGATCGCCAGAGCTACAGGCTGCACCGTTATCAATAGTCCGGCAGGAAGAGCCCGCCAGATGAATAGTGGGGCCGCTATGGCCCAAGGAGAAATCTTGGTTTTTCTCCATGGCGACACCGTACTGCCAGGCGGTTTCGTGTCGTCTATTGAACAAACCCTAGCCCAACCACAGGTGACCGCCGGGGCCTTCAGCCTTGATCTGCACGGGTGCTGGTGGGGTCTGGCCATGGTGTCTAGATGGGCAAATATACGTTCTCGCCTCCTGCAGTTACCCTATGGCGACCAAGGTATCTTTCTCCGCCAGCAGACCTTTAATAAGATTGGCGGCTTTGCTGATCTGCCAATCATGGAAGATTTTTGTCTGGCCCGTACCCTGCGCAGCCATGGTAAGATCATTACTCTACCCCATAAGGTGCAAAGCTCTGGCCGACACTGGGAAAAAAGAGGGCTTGCCGCCTCCCTTGTCAACCAGTTAATAATTCTGGGCTTTTTCCTTGGTCTGTCGCCCAATCTCCTTGCCAAATTTTACCGTGGAGTCTAGCATCCTGGAGATTGCCGGTTTCTGAGGCAGTAGATGAACACGCAGGTCATGGTCATGGACGGCCATGAGCAACACCATAGATGTGCGCTCTAAAAGAGGATAGAGCCGTGACTTGGTAAAAATTGCGCTGTCACCAGCGATGAAAATGGCCATGGTCATAAAAACCATACAGGAAAGGAAAAGCCCCTTGCTGGCGCCAAGTACACCGCCCATGCCACGATCAAACCAGCCAAGCATGGAAATCTGCACCACCTTACGCAGGCTTAAGCCCACAAAAATGGTGGCAAAAAACACAACGGCAAAGAGCAGGGCATAGGCCACCAGAAAACCAAGCTGGGGATTGCTGATAAAAGGGGTGACAAGGGTGGCAGATCTACCGTAATATTGGCCAGCCACCACAAAGCCGAGGACAAGGGCCAGCATGGAGGCCATCTGGCCGACGAAACCGACCCACAAGCCTCGTAGCACAAAGAGGGTGAGAACTACTATAACGAGAAGATCGAGAGAGGACATGTTTTGCATAAAAGGGGTCAGGGGTCAAAAAAACTGCTCAAAATACGATATTTTTTTAGGATGTTCCCGCATTTTGAAA
>JAOZSN010000168.1 GCA_029939635.1 Deltaproteobacteria bacterium | reverse complement strand
GGACCAAAGATAAAGGCCCAAATTACGGCCATCCATACGGTTTGGCTGCTGGCAAAGGCCAAGGTTAATAGGCCGGTGGCACACGCATTTACGACAATAATACGTCCAGGAAAGCGGCGCAGCAAGTCATGCATGGCCAGAGCACCAAGGGATCCCATGATCATACCTGTAAAATAGGCCGTTGACTGATACCCCCAGTATGATGCATCACCCTGCAGGGCCTTGATGGTAAAGGTCAACATCAAGGCCCCAGTCCAGATACCGTGGGGCAGATGTTCTACAGTTTCCATAACGGTTAATGGCCTGGCTATGGGGTGATAACGCAAATAATTCCAGCCTGAGAGCACGAATTTGGTAAATGATTCTTTGGCTTGGATATCTGTGTTTTGCCGACCTGTGGGGACAATGATGAAAAGAGCGTTGAGGGCTGCCAGCAAAAATAAAATGCCTATAGCAACAGAAATGTGGCGTAATGGAATCGCTAAAATCAGCCAGCCGCCAAGGGTATAGGAGACGGCCACCATGATCTGGTGGGATGCCAAAATAAAACTGTTCGCTCTCACCAGTTTCGCCTGGGAGACCAGCATAGGGATGAGGGCCAGGCGGGCTGGATTGTGAAAAACATCAGCGGCAGAAAGAGCAGTGAGCAGCAGATATATGGCAATAACCGATACATCTCCATCACTCTGTAAAAATATAACCGCCGCATAAACCATGATTAGGCGGAGCAAATCCATGCTAATGAGAATTGTTTTGCGAGGAAAGCGATCAACTAACACGCCAGCAAGGGGGCCTAGTAAGAATGGTGGCAGAGTGCGTGCCACCATTGTGCCGGCAGCTAGTAAGGTGGATTGCGTTTGAGTGAAGATCGTCACCAGAATTGTGACGGTAAACAGTTCAATGGCCAACGTGGTGGTAATATTGACAAGCCAGAGAAGTATAAAATTTCTTTTAGGCAACATGGATTAAACAAGTAATTTTACAAATGGGTAAAACGTAGGTGTCGAGAGAAGGGATGTACGAAAAAAGGGCAAACTAGCAGTTTTTCAAGGTGCCCTAGATATGAAGTTGAGCAGAGAGAGGGTTTGGTCGTAATGAGCATAACTACAACAGGACGAAGGAGAACCTTTTGTTTTTTGCGGAAATTGTTTTCTCGCTAAAAAACAAAAGGCCCTAGTAACACCTCAGTCAGAATCTTCTACCATGTTTGGATAGTGACTTTATAGATAACAAAGGCCTCTAGGCCATCGCGGTATATAAATTCTACCTTATAGGTTCCTGATTTCGTAAGCAGGGTGGATATGTCTACTTCAATGGGTTCAATGTCATCAGCTCCCTTTACATCATAAAAGGTGCTGGCTTTCAGGGTACTAGGGGACCAACCTGCAATCTGGTGGCGGCTGCCCTTGTTATCAATAAGAAAGACATCACCCATGGTGTCAGTAGTCTTAGTGCCCCAACCTTGAAAGGAGAGGGTGGCATGACTACCAATGCGGTTTAGCTGAAAGGTGTAGGTGTTGTTTTTGCTGTTACTTCCGGAGCCAGCCAATCCTCGCATACTACTGCTGTAGACTTGTGGGTTTGCCTCTGTGAGTTTGCGTGGGACAGGGGTCGCTTTTTTAGGCGTTGGTTTTTGTGCAATTTCCTTTGGTTTGGTCTTCAGTGTAGGTGCTGCCACAACAGGTGCAACGGCTTTCTTCTTCGTAGTTGCCGATGCTCCAGTCGTTACGCCAGTTTGGGCTTTTTTGCGTTCATTCTGGACAAGAATGGCGCCAGCCAGGTCATTTTTGGCAATGAGTTTCTTTTCAAGAATTTTTAAATCTGCCAGATAATTGAGTTTCAGGCGTTTTGAAGAGCGACTCTGGAGAAGAGTGAGCTGCTTGCTATACCTTTTGTCAATGACCGCCATGGTACTCTTGTCAAGCTTGGCAAGGCTGACCTGAAACCGATCTTGGATGCGCTTGAGGTCACGATCGCGGGCCTTTTCCAGGATGGCAAGCTGTTTGAGATAGACAGGTGAACGTGTAGCCGAGTCTTTTGCCTTACTGTATTCTTTCTTGAAAGTGGTAAGACTGGCGGCAGTGGTTATGTTCTTTGACTCTGTAGCGTATGCTTTGCGCAAGCGTGTTAATTCTGGCGATGTGCTATCAATGGTTAGAGTTGCGGCCTGTGTTAAGCCGAAATGCATGAGGAATAATGATGTTGCGACGAGACACTTTTTTGTCATAATTGCCCCTCTGTTATGACATTTAGGAGTTGTGGAAACTGATCGAAAAATATTTAATGATTTGCTAATATACTGTTTTTGTGTTTGTTATGCAAGTCTTACGACTCATCTAGTTCGTATAGGGTGTCATCCTGATCTGGTGGCAACTGTAAAGCACCACGCTTAATTTTTTTAGCACAAGCAAAGGGATCCTCATTTTCCAGGATAGTACCCATTTCTTGTTCTACTTTCTCAGGGTCTTCCCCAGCCTCCATGCGGCAGAGCGCCTCTTCCATGCCGTCACCGAGATTCATGCCACTTTTTTGGCTGAATTGGCGCATGATAGACGCCATTTGTTTAGGGTCATCTTCGTTGATATTTTCTGCTGCTCCGGCCAGGCTGGCCAGGGCATTTTCTATTTTGCTTTCATCAATATGCAGATCCTCCATGCCATCTGTCTCTGCAGAGGACTGACCGATATGGCTAAAGAGGGAGATTTGTTTTTGCAGTTTTTTACCACATTGTGGACAGGAGGGTATCTTTTTTACCTGCGGACGGCGGGCCAGAAAGGAAAATATGGCGTGGCAACTGTCACAGTAAAATTCATAAATAGGCATCATGTGCTCCGTTTATTCTAGGATGGTGATATCGTCGGTGGGCATGATCTGTCTTTCTTCTGTGAGATCGTTGCGGGTGAAGAGGTAGAAAAGTTGGATGTAAATTTCATCGGCCAGACTGTCGGCCATGACCGTCAGAGCAGCCTGTTGATTACTCTTGGTGTGGACGGAATCACTGCCCACGGCAGAGGTCTGCTGTTTAAGAAAGCCACTCTTTACCATGACAATTTTCTGGGTATTGGTATCCAGCAGTTGATAGGAGAGGCGCGTATTGATGCGTATCTCTGTGGCCCGGTCGTATTGGCCAAAGGAAAGGCCGGGAATCTCAACAGAGTGGATCTGACCAGATAAAATAAAATCAGCGCTGTCGCGATTCTGGGTGAGAATGTAACGCTGGGATTTCTTCAACCAATTGGTGAGTGATTGCTGTATTGTTGCCTGAAAACCAAGGAGATTGGTCTTATTATCCCACATCTGTAAATAGATAGTAACCTGGCCGTCATGGTCCCGGTCATAATCAGTTGTTTGGGAGTAGGGACTGCTATAGCCGCAGCCAGCCAGAAAACAAAGGATGACGAATATGATGAATAGAGCATATTTATCTTGCATACTGCCTTGTCTCCTCATAACCTTCCTGACCCCTGACTTTAGACCACTATATTAACCAGCTTACCCTTAACAATAATGACCTTGCGGATGTCCTTGCCATCGATGAACTTTTGCGTTTTTTTGTCGGCCAGAGCCATGGCCTTGATCTCCTCATCAGCAATATCTAAACCAACCTGCAGGCGGCTGCGTACCTTGCCATTCACCTGAATAACCAGGGTGATTTCATTTTCTTGGGTGGCCTCTTCATCATAGCATGGCCATGGTGCCATAGCTAGGTGGTCTGCGTGGCCGCTTAATTGCCACATTTCTTCACAAAAATGGGGCACCATGGGGGACAACAGCTGCAAGAGACTATCGATGGCCTCTTTAATTACACCATCTTCAATTTTATTCGCATTATTGTCTGCGGTGAGGGAACCTAGGCTGTTCTGTAACTCCATGATGGCTGAGATAGCCGTGTTAAAGTGGAATTTGCCATCAATATCAGCTGTTACCTTTTTGATGGTCTGGTGGGTCTTGCGGTGTAACTCTTCATTTGCTGTGCTGAAGGTGGCGGGCAGGGCAGGGGCGCTTTTCAGCATGTCCAGATTGTCCATGATAAAGCGATATACCCGGTTTAAAAAACGGTAGCAGCCTTCAACGCCCTTATCGTTCCATTCAAGATCTCTTTCTGGAGGGGCGGCAAAGAGGCTGAAGAGACGAACGGTGTCAGCGCCATACTGTTCAATTAAGCCGGCAGGATCAACCACATTACCCTTGGACTTGCTCATTTTGAAACCATCCTTAATGACCATGCCTTGGGTGAGCAGGTTGGTAAATGGTTCGTCAATGGTAAGATAGCCTAGATCACGGAGGATTTTGGTGAAAAAACGGGCATAGAGCAGATGCAGAATGGCATGCTCGACCCCGCCAATATAATGATCCACTGGTAACCAGTAGTCAACGTCCTCTTTTCTTAATGGCCCTTCAGTAAAATCTGGACAGGTATAGCGCGCATAATACCAGGATGATTCCACAAAGGTATCCAAGGTGTCGGTTTCGCGTCGAGCTTCACCACCACATTTGGGACAGGTGGTTTGATAATAGCTCTCCAGGCTATGGAGGGGGGATTTGCCTGAGGAGTCAATGGTAACCTCAAGGGGCAGGCTGACTGGAAGATCTGCTTTTGGTACTGGGACAGCACCACATTTTGGGCAGATGATCATCGGGATGGGGCTGCCCCAGTAACGCTGGCGGGAAATGCCCCAATCACGCAGGCGATAGGTGGTTTGCCTTTCACCAAAACCCTCTTTTTTTGCCTTGGCAGTAATCGCTTTTTTTGCCTTGCCTGAACTGAGATCGCTGAACTCGGCAGAGTTGACGAGTTTTCCTGGCTCAGTATAGGCCTCCTTCATCTCAGAGCTATGAATTTCTTTTTTCTGGGGCTGCACCACAACCTTGATGTCAATGCTATATTTTTTGGCAAACTCGAAGTCGCGCTGGTCATGGGCTGGGACAGCCATAACCGCACCGGTGCCATACTCCATGAGGACAAAATTAGCGGTGTAGATGGGCAGGCGGTCCCCGGTGAAGGGGTTAATGGCATAGCCGCCAGTAAAGATGCCTTCTTTGTCCAGTTCTTCACCTGCCTTCTGGCGTTGTTTAGCCACGGTGGTACGTTTTACAAAATCAGTGACTTCCGTCTCCTGCTCTGTACCGTTTGACAGAGTTGCCACCAAGGGATGCTCAGGAGCAATGGACATGAAGGTGGCACCATAGATGGTGTCAGGACGGGTGGTGAAGATGGTCAACGGGGCGTCTTGTCCTTCCACAGCAAAATCAATTTGGGCACCAACTGATTTACCGATCCAGTTGCGCTGCATGGTGAGGACTTTATCGGGCCAGCCTTTTAAATTATCACATTCTGCCAGCAATTCTTCGGCATAATCAGTGATCTTAAAAAACCAGCCATTCATCTCGCGGGGAATGACACCTTGGTCGCAGCGCCAGCAACAGCCGTCAATTACCTGCTCACGCGCCAGGACAGTCTGGCAGGTCTCACACCAGTTAACAGTAGTAATCTTCTGGTAGATGAGATCTTTTTCAAAGAGCTCAATGAAAAATTGTTGTTCCCATCGATAATAATCTTCGTTACAGGTGGCCAGTTCACGATCCCAATCATAGCTTAAGCCCATTTGGCGTAATTGATCGCGCATATAATCAATATTTTCATGGGTCCATTTAGCAGGGTGGGTATTGTTTTTTATGGCTGCATTCTCAGCAGGCAGGCCAAAGGCATCCCAGCCCATGGGGTGGAGAACATTAAAGCCTTGCATACGTTTGAAGCGGGCAACTACGTCGCCAATGGTATAGTTGCGA
>JAOZSN010000167.1 GCA_029939635.1 Deltaproteobacteria bacterium | reverse complement strand
GTCCGGACATAATTCAGCAAAGCCTCCTGGTTGGCAAAGGTTTCTGGTGGAATACCCTTGCCAGTGAAGAGTTGCCGTTTCCAGTGGCGGTCAAAGCGGGCACTGTTTTTGCCGATAAAGGTGCGCAGAAAGTTGTCTCTGTCTTTGCCTTGGTCAATAATTGCAAGCTTAACCCGTAGACCTGTGGACCATTTTGGCTTTTGGTTGAGGTACATGCTACGGATATCCTGGCGGGAGATAACAGTCTGCTCTATTGTGCTGTTGGCCACGATATATTGGGCAGCTGCTCCCTGGGCAGGCAGGAGGCTGAGGCACAGGCTCAGAATGGCTATAAGGTGGCGGGGTTTCGTCATTGTTAAAAGAACAGAGTGGTTTTTAATGCGAGCATATTCCAGTATCGTTTACAGTTGCGTTCTTCATTATATACAGGAGAGAGTAGAGCTGTACCGTCGATATACTGCCCCTCTGCCTTGATGAGCCAGAAATCGGTAATGTCAAAACGGGCTGCCAGAGAAATGGCCTTTTGCCAGGCCCCGTGGTGGATTGGTACTAGGTTGTATGGATTGCTCGGGTTTTTGTTGATAAGTGTGCTCCCTTCCTTGTCATGCCGATTACGATAATAGACCTCATATTGCAGTGACATTTCCAACCAGGAAGTGATGATGTAAGACCCGTTAATATAGTAGCCCTCAGTCGGTTTTATTGAGGATGTTACGAGTGGGGCTCCACCTGTGGCTAGAATGGAGGTAAACTTCTGTTCGGTGCGCATCCATTCAGCACTTAAGGTAAGGTCGCCATGACTATATTCACTGGACAGCACATGGCCTGGTTCAGCACCACCTGCAATATAGGATTTTCCTGCACCATTATTAAAATCAAAGTCAGCATCGCCCTTGGCTATGGAGTATCCAAAGCGTAGGCCATCAAGGGGAGTGTTGTAGCGTAATGTACCACCATATACCGCGCCCGATTCCATGTTCATGTCAGTACCCTGAAACATGATCTCCAGGCTGCGTACCATGCAACTGTCATTATCTTCCTCTGCTTGGCCGGAAAAGATTTCATACTCCAGTGAACCAAATTCAGCAAAAGGAAGGGTGCCGTACAGCAGACCGCCAGTGGCAGAACCGAAGAAGGGGCGGAATGCCTCGGTATAGATAGATTGAGGGAGAAAGACGTTAACTCTGGCTAGGTCAATATCACGGGTTTGATTATAGAACCCAACAGGGAGTTTGAACTTGCCTAGCTGAGTACCAAAGAACTCATTGGCCTGAAAATCGACGACACCCCAGTCAAGATAGATCTTGTTCTTGCCATCACCACCAAATTTGCGGGACATGAACTGGCCGCCGATACGTAGGGAGTCGGTAGCCTGCCAGGAACCATTGATGGCAAATTCATTAAAGGCAAAGGAACCATTGCCCTGAGTGCCTGAGGCAAGGTAATTATTGCCCTTGGTGAGGATGAAACCCTGACTGGCAAAGCCATGCACCTTGACTTCACCTATGTCGTATGCCTGAGCTAGAGAAGGTACGCTCATGGTCACGTCTAGGAGTAGGGCACTACCCAGCAGGATTTGTGGTGTCTTTCTGGCACTGCAAGGCCATGGGGGAAGATATTTTTTAATACTAGTCAACATGTTACACTGGCTCATTTAGGATGTTAATTACGTCAAGTAATACCATCTCAAATTCCTTGAGATGGGCGGGATCACACTTTTTGTTTTCCGCTGCCAGGCAAAGGTGAAGGGCATGGTGCTGTACAGCTGCAATTCCCAGGTCTGCACCAATATTTTTCAGGGTCTGGCACGGATTTGAAACTAAACTGTAGTCGTTGTTTATACATGCTTTTTTTATCTCTGCCAAGAGAGGAGGTATGTCTTTTTTTGCATTAGTAATGATTTCAAGCAACAGATCCTCGTCACCTCCCAGGCGTTTTAATAACCGTTTTCTAGGGAAGATAATGGTGGCTTTTTTACTCGGGACCAGCCAGCGGGCCAGGCAGGACTGCAGTGTTTCAGGGCGGATAGGTTTGCTGAGATAATCATCCATGCCGGCCTGGATGTAGCGTTTGCGGGCTCCCTCCATGGCATCAGCGGTAAGGGCAATGACCGGTGTTTTGCTGCGCTTAATGAGTTGCGGGTTTTGGCTGTCTCGCAGGCGACGAATGGCCTTGGTTGCTTCTGTGCCGCTGAGAATCGGCATCTGGCTATCCATCAGAATGAGGTCGTAATCATGCTTGCTAACGGAGGACACGGCCTCCTGGCCATTCATGACGCTGGTGGTTTGGCAACCCATACTTTCCAGGATGGCCTCAGTAACAATAATATTGGTGGCATCATCATCAGCAATTAATATGTTTTTGCCTAGAAGGCGTGGATCAGGGCTATTTTTTTTAGCTGCCACGTCAATGGTTTGCAATTTGTTCTGTTCTGAATAGACTAGGGCACCGGTCGCTGGCTGGGTTGTTTTTTCTTCTGTGGCTGTGTGGGGGAGCAATAATTGAACAGTGAACCAGAAAGTGGAGCCCTCATTTTCATTGGATTCAGCACTTATTTTCCCATGCATGAGTTCCACCAGGCGTTGGCAGATGGAAAGGCCAAGACCCGTGCCACCGAATTTACGGGTGGTAGAGACATCAGCCTGGGTAAATGGTTGGAATAGTTTTTCCAAATTCTTTTTAGGGATACCAATGCCGGTGTCACTTATGGCAAAACGGATGGTGATCTGTTCTCCTTCGTGTTTCTCCGCTTTGACACGGATGGCAATTTCTCCTGCCTGGGTGAATTTAATGGCATTTCCTACCAGATTTAAAATAACCTGGCGTAATCGACCTTCATCGCCGTAGATAATGGTCGGTACCGCTGAGTCAACCAGGGTAAATAAATTGAGACCCTTTTCCCGGGCCTGGGCAGAAAAAAGTTCGGTGACAAAGGCAATGGTGTTATGGGGGTTGAAGTTGGTGTTGTCCAGTTCCAACTTCCCCGCCTCTACTTTGGAAAAATCAAGGATATCATTGATGATCTGGAGTAGGGCCTCAGCAGAATTTTTAATGGTCGAGGTGTAGCGTTGTTGGCTTGATGTCAATTCAGTGTTGGTTAGCAGGCTACTCATGCCGATGATGCCGTTCATTGGGGTGCGGATCTCATGACTCATATTGGCCAGGAAGGCACTCTTGGCCTTGACTGAACTCTTGGCGGCCTCCAGGGCTTTGATAAGCTCATGTTGCGTACGTTTGCGTTGTTCTACTTCTCGACCCATCTGCATGTTGGCCTGTTCAAGGCCAATTGTCCGTTGTTTTACCTGACCTTCCATATCCGAATAATAACTCTCCAGCTCTCCGGCCATAATATTCATGGCTTTAGCTAGTTCGCCAATCTCATCATGGCGGTGGATAGTTAATTTTCGGGAAAGATCACCCTCTGCCATAGAGTTGGCTAGCTCCACTGTTTCTCGTAAGGGGCTGAGGATGGTGCGTGATAGGATAAAAGAGACAATGATGATACTGAGACCTACGGTAACCACAAAAACAGTGATGCTGATCTGTTTGTGACGAACATTTTGCAGATTTATGGCACGGAGATGAGTTTTCATCTCAGAGGAAAGGATTTCCTCTAGTTTGCTGAAACTTTCCAGCATGTGTTGAGCTTTTAGACTAGTAGTGGCAGCCTGCTGCAGCATGGTCTCGTCGGGCATAAAGGCCAGCATGCGGGTATAAATGGGGATAGCGGTGGCAATAAATTGCTGATATTGGTCAAGGGTGACAGCGCACTGCTCGATAATTGCGGGTGAAATCATCTTGTCAGCAATGATGCTCACCATTTTTTCATTGATCTTGGCCGATTTCTGGGTGGCTTGCTCTAATTGTTCTATCTCGCCAGAGAGGATGGCTTCTTCCAGCTGGCGGGTTTGTTCTTTGTAGTTGGTGAGGATGGACTGAGCTTTTAATGCGGCAGGAAAGAGATGGGAGGAGATGAGTTCATTTTTTTCTTGGGTAAATGAGCCCACCCAGGCTCCTTGAAGCATGAGTACGGTATAGCCCAGTAGCAGCAGAGAAAAGCTGAGCCAGATACGACCAGCAATACTCAAGGGCTTTTTAGCTGGAAGGGTGCAGGACGGGGGAGAGGACATAGGTAACGGCAGTTAGCAGTTTACAGCGGAGGCTTCATTAAGATAATTTTAATGAACCGTAAACTGTAAACTGATAACCGTAAACAAAAACTTAGGACTTTGATGCGTCACCGTCTTGACCGGGCCGGTGTTTATTGGCATCAATACATTTTTTATTTTCCATATCCTTTTGGATTTTCTGATTGCCAGCGCCAGGTATCCTCGCACATCTCGGACAGGCCTCTGGTTGCTTGCCAATCCAGTTCCTGTTTGGCCAAGGCTGGGTCTGCATAACAGGTGGCGATATCACCAGGGCGGCGGGGGGCAATTTTATAAGCCACTGGTTGGCCTGAGGCCTTTTCAAAGGCCTTGACCATGTCAAGGACACTATAGCCGTTTCCTGTACCCAGGTTATAGATTACTAGACCAGGATTGCTGGTCAGTTTCTCTAAGGCCTTGAGATGGCCTAAAGCCAGATCAACTACATGGATATAGTCCCGGACGCCGGTGCCGTCCGGGGTGGCATAATCATCGCCATACACAGAAAGCTCCTGAAGGGTACCCACCGCCACTTGGGAGATATATGGTATAAGATTGTTTGGGATGCCACGTGGGTCTTCGCCAATACGGCCACTCTTGTGGGCTCCCACTGGGTTGAAATATCTGAGCAGGCAGACATTCCAGCTTGGGTCAGCTACATTTAGGTCACTGAGTATATCTTCAACCATGAGTTTTGTCCGGCCATAGGGGTTAGTGCAGGAGAGGGGGAATTCCTCTGTAATAGGTACAGTTGCAGGGTCACCATAGACCGTGGCTGAGGAGCTAAAGACAATATTTTTCACGCCGTGTTCTGCCATGGCCCGGCTCAGGTTGAGGGTGCCGGTAATATTATTTTCATAATAGCGTTGGGGCTGCTCTACTGATTCACCCACGGCCTTTAGCCCTGCAAAATGGATGACACTGTCAATGTCCGGGCAGGCGGCAAAGACTTTATTGACTGCATCCAGGTCAAGGAGGTCAGCCTCAAAAAAATCAACACTCTTTCCTGTGAGCTCCTCAACCCGCCGTAGCCCTTCCAGGCTGGAGTTGCTGAGATTATCCAGCACCACCACCTGCTGACCTACTTCTAATAACTCCAGGCAGGTATGACTGCCAATATACCCGGCACCGCCGGTAACGAGGATTTTCATGGTTTGCCTTTAGATTAATGGATAAAGTTTATTGTGGGGGAGATAATTCTAGAATGACACTACCAGCAAGAGACTGAAGGCGCATGTTAAAAAATGGTGAGGAGTTGTATTTATGTTTTGTCGTAAGCGCTTTATTTGGCAGGGCATAAAAAAAGCCCCAAGGTAAACCTTGGGGCAAATATATAACCCGTTTAAAAAACGGGTTGTCATCTTCTGGCTCCCCGAAGCGAACGCTCTTTCGAGCGATTCTCTGTTTTTTGATCGCAAATAATGCCAAAATTTCAATACGATAAGGTTTTCTCCTAGGTTTTGTCATTGGGAAATGTTTTTAATTTTAATTTCTTGTTTTGTAAATATACAGTTTTCTTTGATTCTTGCCAAACGTCCAAAGAAGACAGCTATTATAATTTGTCTGAAATTAATATCACAAAATCACCACTAGATGTTGTGTTAATTACACGTTTGTTACTGGGAGTTTGTTGATTTTCTTCACGGAAAGTACTACGAGGTTGAAGTATGAAAAGAGATCTAAGTCAACAATTAGCGAACTGGCGACATTCCTCT
>JAOZSN010000039.1 GCA_029939635.1 Deltaproteobacteria bacterium | reverse complement strand
TCAAGCTCTTTTTTGAAAATTTGCCAAAGTGTTTTTACCTCAGCCAGCTTAGCTAAGATATCTTTGTTATTTGTTCCTGCCAGTTGTTGTTTTGCATCGCCGTGCACCAGACCAGCCAGGGTGGTGTCAAAGAGAGTTATGGTGCCTTTGAGTTTCTTGCGGCACCTGTCACATTCTTGGTTGTCAGGGGCTGTTGCGGCAACAAAGAACTCTTTGCTCATTTTCTGGGTCAACATGCGCTGACGACCAGCTAGGTTGATAGCCCGGCTGGATTTCTTCTGGGAATTGACAATAAAGACCACCACAATGGTATTAATTAGGGCCAGAAGAATAAAGATGGTGCAGAAGACAACGAATTTACGGTTGAGGCTTAGTTGACTGAACATGATTTCTCCGCGCGAGTTGAGGCTTTGCCCTTATCTAGTGTCTGTCCAGAAATAGGTCATTTTTACTGTGACGCAGAGGTCGGGCAGGTAAGCAAACGGAGTGCGACTCCGAAAGGGCCATTCCTGGATAGGCACTATCTATACTGAAAAGAAGTGTATGGCTGTTTATTGCAATGGCATAGTAACAGAGATGCCGCCACGGATATCACCCACCTCATAGCCTTCTTTGGCATGGCCATATGGTCCTTTGTCGCCAATGGGTACACCATGGCAGCCCAAACAGGCCTTTTTGATGTAAATAGGTTTGATGTAATGAAATTCTTTGCCCTCAGTCTGGCCGATACCTTTATTTACTGGCCAGCTTTGCTCTTTGAACTTGTGCAGATCTGCCTTTTCCCAGTCCAGGGGTTTGTTGTATGAATTCCTCTCAGCAAAGCCGTTTTTACCCAAAGTGGTCTGTTTCAGCACCACACCAGTTTTTTGTTCAAAGCGTTCGCCACTCAGACGACCAAAGACAGCGGGAATAAATTTTTTGAGTTTCACTGAGCCATCCTGCTCTGTATTGATTGCCTTTTGTGATCTAGCAATGGTAATACGTCCTGCCTGCAGCAGGGTAGACAGAACCGGGGCAATCTTAGCAGGGTCTGTTTCATTTGTAAGGCTTTGCAATTGAAAATCATGACCAATAATGCGTTTAAATTTATTATAGCTATATTTGTAAATCTCTTCAGGAACCAAGTCAGGGCTTTTTACCTCATCATGGGCTGTTTTGTTGAAAAGGGGTTGGTGTTCAGCAAGAACTTCCAGCATCGAGGTCTTTAGGGCATCAAAATAATATGCTCCGTCGTGGGGTGTTGCTGCCAGTAGAGGGCTAGCCAGAATGAGCATGGTGAGGGTGATACAAGAAATAAATTGAGCCTTCATTTGTGTCTCCAGTTTCAGTGAATATGGGGAACCTAATCGAGAATAATTCTTAGTATAGGGTAAGGAGCTGGCTGCTGGCAAGCAGCAATGGGGAAAATGAGAGGAGTTTGGGAAGTTTTTTTGCAATGGTGTTCATCGGTTGGATAGGGGGGGGTGAGAGGTGTGATAGGATTACGTATGGGCCTATTTTTGCTTTTCTTTGGAGGTTGTACGGTTGTTGTTCATGGGTAGGATGTTCTGTTGGTAGTCTGTATGTGTCGTTCCGTGCTCATAGCCAGAAGAACAGGATGTGGCACACCCACAACCATTTTTCCCGGAAATCAAACCCTTGAAAATTGCCGACAGAGGTTGGATGGAAAGAATGAGCAGGAGTATGGTGGCGGCCAGCATTATTGCCTTTGGTATGACTTCCCCGGCTTGACCTGCCACGGCTACCGCTGAGATCCCTAATGAAAGATAGATGGCATCAAGTATCAAACCACAGAGCACACTGATTACTGCTATAGAACTCAGATATAAAGCACTTGCCCTTTTACCCAGTATCCCGACCAGTACAGAGAGTGAGGTGACATTGGTGGCAGGGCCAACTAGGAGAAAGACCAGGGCCGTGCCAGGGCTCACCCCCTTAAGGATTAAGGCAGCGGCAATGGGGGTGGAGGCGGTGGCGCAGATATAGAGGGGGATGCCAAAGAGCAGCATGAGCAGCATGGAAGAGATGCCTCCGCCCAAATAGCGGGATATCATATCGTCTGGGACTAGCACGGTGATGAGTCCGGCCAGCAGAATACCGGCAAAGAACCAGCCGGCAAGTTCTGCCCACAGCTCACCACCTGCAAAACGGATTCCCGCCTGGCAGCGTTCGCCAAAGCTGTGGTGATTTTTATGTTCTTCTGGTGAGCAGTCTATGCCGTCACAACAATTATCAATGGGGCAGCTTAAATCTGCCTTTATCTTACTTGCTGGCGCTGGCGGATTGAAAAAGTTTTCAGCCAGACCAGCTGAAAGGGCAGAGATAAAGGCTGATACCGGACGGGCCACGGTCATTAATGGGTCAAGGAGAGCCCAGGTGATGAAGATGGAATCAACACCAGATTCTGGCGTTGAGATGAGAAAGGCGGTGGTGGCACCATTATTGGCTCCCTGTTTTTTAAGGGAGGCTGCAGCAGGTAAGACCCCACATGAGCAGAGTGGGATAGGGATGCCGAGCAGGGCTGCCTTAAAGACTGACCGGTAGCGCCCAGTGCCAAGATGGGTGGCAACATAGGCTGGTGACAGAAAAACTTTAAGCATGCCACCAACCAGCAGGCCGCACAAGATATATAAGGAGGCCTGATTTAATAGGTCCCAGGAGGCCTGCAGGGCATTGAGTAGAAAGGTCATCATGGCGTATCCTCGCAAATATGTTGTAAGTATGTCAAGCCTGTTTTCTTTGGTTAAAGCTGATAAAACATCCCCCACTTATCATGAGGACTACAGCTCCGCTGATGAATGAAATTGTCAATCCATAGTACAGTGCCAGGATTCCGCCTAACAGGGGGCCGGTGGTGTGGCCGATATCCATGATGGAGCCAAGGATTCCCATGGCTGAACCATGGCTGCCATGCTTACTCAAGTCGGCAATGTGGGCCGCAGAGGATGAGGTAACTACAGAGATGGCCAGTCCCAGTAATATGCTGACGGCCAGCAGGGAGGGAAAAGAGTTTGCAAAGGCAAGGATGATCATACAGCCACTGGCCATGAAGGCTCCGCTGCTGATCTGGGGCGGCCTGCCGTGCTGATCCGAGAAACGGCCCAGAACTGGTTTGGAGATGGCAATGGTGATGATTTGTGAAGAGAGACAGATGCCGATTTGTAAAGGAGACAGATCAATGTTCAGGCCACGGATGGGCAGAAATGTTTCAAATATCCCATAACAAAAGAGGATGGCAGCCTCAATCAGGCAGGTGAGCATGATTCCGCGATTGGTGAGCATGTCTGCAAGATTGCTTTTCCAGGGGATGGCAGGTTTTATGGGTTGTGTTTTTGGTTTTTCCTGCTTGGGAAGCAGGAAAATACCGACCATGGCTCCGAGGCCAGCGAGCCCGCAGACAATGTAGAGTACAGTGAAAGCATACTGATTTCCAGCGCCATAAAAGGCCAGAATGGCCCCACCTGTGGCAGGGGCGGAAAATCTCCCTAATAGGGTGGCAGTGGAAAACCAGCCCAGCTTCTCGCCTCTTGATTTTTGGTGCAGATCGGCAACCAGCGCCATGGCAACCGGGCCAAAGATAGCCGTGGCTAGGCCATGGTAAAAACGAATGACACCAATCTGCCAGATACCACTGGCCATGAGGTAAAAAAAAGGGGCACTGGCAAAGACAACTCCGGAGAACAGCAACATGCGGTGACGGCCAATCCTGTCGGAGAGGATGCCGGCCGGAAAGCTGAACAGAATACCGGTAAAGGCCGAGATAGCTGCCACAGCACCAATGGCCTGCTGGTTGCCGCCAAGATGGTCTACCAGTAAAGGCAGAGCCGGACTCTTGGAAATGGTGGAGCTGAATACTGCCAGTAACCCAATGCCACAGAGAAGCTTAAAGGCAGAGACCATTTATGGTGTCCATGAAATCGTGAGGTTGTCAAATTCTGTAACGGAATCAGCCTTTGTCCATAGGCCGATATATCCTTTGTGGAAAGAAGTGTCGTCGTGACCACTCAATACCAACAGAAACAAGGATGGATTTTTCATGCCATCAAGTCCTGAATCTCATCATGGTAACCAAAATAGCGCTGCATGGTGATATCATTCTTGCCATACTTGATTTCTGCGGCAAGAATTTCCTTGAAGCGATTCTCTGCGTCAGGTTCGTCTTTAATCTCCACATAGCCGTCATGGATGATATCTACCAGGCGGTCAGCGTAGATGATGATCCTTTCTTCCAAGGCATGGAGGGTGTAATCCTTTACCGGCAGGCCTAACTCAATGGCCTCGGCGGCGGTTAGACCACCACGGATATGCTTTTCCATAACCCAATTGACCTCGGTAGGCAGGCCAAGGGCGACCCCTTTTTCAGCGCCGATAAGGCCATGCCTGATCTCATGGGTGACGGTCTTGCCCAGATCGTGGAAGAGAGCGCCACGGCCCACCAGTTCCATGTCAATATCTGTCTGGCAGCGGCGGGCGATCTCCAGGGATTTTTCTGCCACCTGCATACTGTGGGCAAGGTCGGCCGCAATCATGCCTTGGGTGCGGAGCAGGTCAATATCTTTTTGTTCTATGTGATACTCTGCAGACATTAGTATTTTTTCCCCCTGATACCGAAATAGGCGTAGGCATCGGTCAGTTTTTCTTCATACTCCTTGGCCAATTTGGCAAACTTTTTATCCATATCCTCACGAATATGATTGATGTATTCCTTGACGCCATCCTCGCCATGACTTTCCTTGATGATGGGGGCAAAATCCCAGATGCGGGTAAAATCATGGCGTTCATTTTTATGCTCTGGGTCATCAACCCAGTCATGGATTTCCTTCCACTCTTTACCGGTTCTCTCTAAACTACTTTCATAATGTTTTTTGGTTGGTGGCATGGTGCTCTTCTCCTCTTGTTTGGGTGGGCGAATATACCTGGCAAAACAGGTAGTATTCTATTTGTATAACATGTGTTTTTCTGGTCTTGGCTCAAAAAAAACTGCTCAGCAGCAGCAGTGTGTATATAGGTTTTGGGAGGCCTTATTTATTGCTAAAAAAAGTCAGCATGCCATCCAAAATGACACTGGCCTGGTCTATACGTTCCAGGTCTTTATTCGTGGTGGCCACAATGCCATCAAAAAGGGCGTGGAGACCAGCTGTTTCGGTCAGGCCATAGGCCTCATCTTTAAGGTCAATATCATGGATGATTTTGGCAAGTTGCTTTAAGGCCGGGTCATGGTTAGTAAAGGTTTTGGTTAAGACCTCAAAGGTACACATGTCACCTTGATGGGTATACTCAGCCTCTGGCATATCAAAGCGAATTTCCTTTTCTTTGGCAGTATAGCGGCTTCCTGTGACAAATTTTATGGGTGCGTCAGGGTCAATAAATCGCCTTATAAACCAGGCGCTGGCCATACGATCCACATAGATATTTTTCCTGGTCACCCAGGTTTTTCCTTCCAGGGCGCGGCTGTTTTCTTGCGTACATGTGGCAGGGGTATCTGTACTCTGTTGCCGGAAAATTATCTCCATTTCAGCCAAAAAGGCCTCGGTTTGGCCTTGTTCCGGCCCTGGGAAAAAATCAATGCTGCTCAGGGTGAAAAAATCTTTGCGTAGTTTGCTTAGATTTGATTTGCAGTCCAGAAGGGTTATGTTACTTGCCTTATCCTTCTCTTGCCACTGTTCAAGTAAGTCTTTGGCCTCTTGGAGAATTTTGGCGTAATCAGCCTTCCTGGCTTTTTGAAAGAGCTGCACCACCTGGTCATTATTCAGCCCTTCAAGAAAATGTGCCCGCAGTAAGACGGCTTCACCATTGCCTTCAATAATTTCCTTAGCAATCCAGCTCAAATCTTCATTTGTCTGAGCCTGATCCGGCATGACATATACGGCTTGCTTAATGGGAACAGCCCCAACCTGTTGCAGACGTCGCCATATCTTGGCCCG
The DNA here is from genome assembly GCA_029939635.1 of Deltaproteobacteria bacterium. Lineage (GTDB taxonomy): Bacteria > Desulfobacterota > Desulfobulbia > Desulfobulbales > SURF-16 > JAOZSN01. The sequence goes on along the minus strand of JAOZSN010000039.1, from coordinate 14,543 downwards.
AAAATAGGATGGTTTTGCTGGTATTTGATGGATAAGAAGGAGCCAGTTCATGAAATTCTCAATATTGCAGATGTTTTTTTTGCAATGAAACATCTGTTTTTGTAGTTGTCAAGGGGAGTGTACGATTAATTCAAGGGCAGGGTAATAATAAAGGTGGTGCCAGCGCCAGGGGTGGAATGCACCTCCATGGAACCATGGTGATTATTGGTGATAATCATGTACGATACTGACAGGCCAAGGCCTGTGCCGCTGCCAGCCGGTTTGGTAGTGAAAAAAGGTTCAAAGATGCGTTTGCGGACATTATCCTCCATGCCGGGGCCGTTGTCTTCGAGTTCCAGGCGAAGAGTAGTGTCCGTTGCACTGAGGCGAACATGGATACAGGGTGCACGGCCAGACATATTTTCAGTGGTCATGGCCTGGGCTGCATTTTTTAATAAATTGAGGATTACCTGTTCAAATTCGGTGTAAGACAGTTTTATCTGGGGAAGGTCAGGGGCAAATTCTCTGACAATAGTGATGTGACGGAAATCATATTTCTTTTTGAGATCATAATCCTTGGCTGCCAATTCAATGGTCTGGTCGATCAGTTGCGGAATGTTGGCGTAGAGATGGGAAGACTCGCTGCGGCGGCTAAATTGCAACATATTGGCAACGATTGCAGCTGCCCTGATGGTGGCAGCGCGGATATCCTCAATCATGGCCAGTATCATGCGTTTTTTTAGATAGGAATGTATTTTCTCCAGGGATGTGTCGCTGTCTGTTGCGGCCTTAATATTTGCCGGTAAGGCTGGAGAGATACGGCGTTCAATGTTTTGTACGGCCTGGATGATGATCCCTAGGGGGTTGTTGATCTCATGGGCCATGCCGGCGGCAAGACCCCCCACCGACACCATTTTTTCTGATTGAATCATCATCTCCTCAATCTGCATACGTTCAGTGACATCATCCACCCGGATAACCGCACCCTGTACGCCGTTGGCGGTGAGAGGATAGACGGTGACATCCTCATAGCAGCGCTTGCCCTTGATAAAGCGCATACGACGAGGTTCGCGCTGTTGCTGGCCAGTCTCAATGGCTCTATGGATATGTTTTATCTCAGAGGCCAGGTGGGGAATAACTTCACTGAAGGGCTGGCCTATGGCCTCTTCAAATGGCAGACCGGTGAGGTGGGTTGCTTCTTTGTTCCATTGGGTAATAATGCCGTTGTTGTCCACTCCCACCAGTAATGAGGGCATGGAGTCGATGATGTTGGCCAGATAGTTGCGCAGGGTGCGCAGTTCGTTCTCAGTCTCTTTAAGGGTGGTAATATCAATGCCGATACCGACAAAATATTCCTTGTTGTCCAGTTCAACACGTGAGCCATTTATGTGGAGGGAAAGTGTTTCTCCATTTTTGGTTATCAGGTCAGCATCGATTTCTCCGTAGCCGGTGGTGAAAATGTTTTCTATAGTTTTTCTCGTCTTTTCCAGCTCCTCACCCTCAAACCAGGATAATGCCTGTTTATGGGCAAGCTCTTCAGCACTATAGCCGGTCATGGTTTCATGGGCCTTGTTCCAACGCAGCAACTGGCCTACCTTGTTGTACATAAAAATCATACCAGGCACACTGTCAAAAATAGCCTTGATCAAGGCCTGATCCTTTTCTGCTTCCTTGCGGTCGCTGATGTCGCGATCAACGCCTCGATATCCCGTTACATTACCTTCTGGGTCACAAACAGCAACGCCGTTGGTTTCAAGGGTAACGGTGTGCCCGTCCTTGTGGAGATTGATGTTTTTCTCCATGGTGATAGGTTGGCCAGTAGCAATGAGATTATTGAATAAAGCCGTAACTCGTTTGGTCTCGTCGGGCGGCATCAGGTCGAACGGGGTCTTGCCAATGACCTCATTGGGGGTGTAGCCCAGTATTACCTGTACCTGGGGGCTGGCGTAGGTGAATACTCCCTCTTTGTTGGTTTCCCATATCCAGTCAGAGCTTGACTCTATCAGGTTGCGGAACTTCTCCTCACTCATGCGCAGTTTTTCATTATTATCGGCCAAATCAGCCATTTGCTTCTGGATGGAGTCGCGCATATGCCAGAGACTGGCAGAGAGAACGGCAAGTTCAGTGCTGCCTGTGATTGTGACTTTTCTGGTGCGTCTGCCTTGGGCAATTCTCTGGGAGAGGGTGGTGAGTTGCTGGATCGGTCGGACAAAGATGTGGCGCAGGACAATAACGGTGAGTAGAACAAGGAGGATAACCAGCACTGCCCCCTCAAAAACCAGGCGCAGCATCTTTTGGCGCAGGGAGTCCTGCATGTACTGGGAGGTAATAAAGACCTCAATGGAGGCAAAATTCTGGTTATCGCCAATGAGGTTGCCCGTTGCAGAATAGAGCAAGGGTGTTGTGGGCGGGGATTGCTGGCTGACCACCTGTTGGTCATTGTTTTTTACAAAGCCATAGGTTGGCAATTTTTTGCCTATTTCAGTAATAAGAACCCCCTGAATCTCCCGTTGTCGTAATTCCGAATGGATGGTTTGGGTGACGACCTCAAAGTCAAAATGGTAGACAGGGAGAGCGACTGAGGTTTGCAGTCTGGATAGGGTCTGCTGTAACTTATTGTTCAGGGCGGTATTGAGTTCCTGGCTGAGAACCAGATAGCGCTGTATGCCAAGCCCAATGGACATCAGGGTTGTGGCCACAATGAGCACCATGGCGAGTTGGGTGTGGAGGTTGAGAGGTCTCATGGAGACTGGTGATGTCTTTTGTATATTTTGTCTGTTGTAAAATTCCGCACATTGTCACCAGAATTAATTAGCTCTTTTGGCCATAAATAATAGAAGCCAGGGTATTAACCAGTATATCCATCTTGTTTGATTGATCTAACAACTCAGAGGCCATTACTTCTGATTTCTCGGCAATTGAGGCAGTTTGACCGGCAATTTGATCCATGGCGGCAAAAGCGCTGCTTATTTGCTGGATACCTGTCTCCTGTTCCACAGAGGCCACTGAAATTTGATTTGTGGCCTCTGCCGTATTTGTGACTATATCAGCGATCCCGCCGAATGCCTCATTTGTCTCATTAACCACCGAACTACCCAGATCTACTTTTTCTACCTCACTATCCAGTAAAACGGCGGTACTTTTGGCTGCTTCTGCCGCACGCATGGCTAGGTTACGAACCTCATCGGCCACCACAGCAAAACCTGCCCCTGCCTCGCCGGCTCGGGCCGCCTCCACGGCAGCATTTAAGGCCAATAAGTTTGTCTGAAAGGCAATTTCATCAATACTCTTGACAACCCCTTGTGTTTTTTTACTGTTTTCTGATATCTCCAGCATGGTGGCGTTGAGACGGTCAAGGGTGGCCAGGGCCTTGCTTATGTGCTTACTGGCGGTCTTCATCTGCTGATCGGTATCGGTTGACAGCTGTGAATTGCTGCTGGTCATGCTGGAAATTTCTGCCAGTGAAGCTGAGGTTTCCTCCACCCCGGCTGCCTGCTTGGTGGCCCCATCAGCTAATTGGTGATTCATCTGGGAAAAATCATCGGCAAATAGTTTGGTCTGGATAGCTCCTTCTTCCAGTTGATCAGCGATGGCGGCGATGGGGTTAATGACCATAAAACGTAGCCCACCAATGATGCTTGCTATCATGAAGCAGATGACCAGCAACAGAATAACTGTTTCAACTAATAATAATGAGTTGCTTTCACTGTTGGTTTCTTGGCGTAACTGGTCAAGCTCGGCAGTTGCCTTAGATTTTTGGCTGGCAATCTCTGCCTTTAAATTGTCGGTGGAGTAATATACTGTGACGGTGCCTATTTTGTTACCATCATACTCCATGACCTCCTGGTGATTCTTGTTGGCCTGGCCAACAAGAAAAATCTCCGGCACAGAGGCTCCGGTTTCAATTTCAGCATCACGCCACACCCCATTTGTCGGTTGGTTGGAGGTATCCTTTACCTGGATGGCTATGATTTCGCTGGTGATCAGTTGAGACTGCAGGGCGCTGCTTACTCCGGAAGAATCAAAATTGTATAGAAGTGGAGCACAGACTCCTGCCAGGATCTTAGTTGAGGCCATAATTGAGGCCTCAAGCTGCTTGGTGAGATTTGATTGCTGGCTGGCCAGGCTGCTGTCAATCTGTTTTTCCTGCTTGCTGATAAGCCGGTCTGTCATGTTCATCTGCATCTTGGCAATAATAGTGCCACCAATAATAAGCAACACCAGAACGCATAATCCACTGACAAAGGCCACTTTGGCTGTTAAGCCATATTTATTCATGGAAAACTTATTTTCAGCCAGCATGTCTACTCCAATTCATATGTCTTAATTGCATTTTCGCCAACGAGCCATTCGTTAGCTGTCTGCGGTTATGGCTAAACAATTGAACAGCGATAAATATAATCACTCAGCAGGTTGGGCGGTTTTAGGCTCTGGGGTGACTTTTTTCGGTAATGGCCAGAAGCCGCAGGTGACTACTCGTCAGCGGTGGTTTCTGGCCATTTTTATTTATTTGCCTGCAGCCTTCTGGGCGGTTTTGGAAATCTTGAGCATAATATTATCGGCCTGTTTTTTCCATGGAGGCCAGAAAAAGCCCTCCTTGAAGAAGTTGGGGTCGGCATCCAGCAATGGATTGCTGACCTCGGTGGAGGCGGCAACCATGCCTAGGCCATCAACCACTCGTTTCTGTACCGGAGGACTCAGCCAATAATTAATGAAGATCTCCACGGCCTCCAGTTTTTTACCAGAGACACCCTTATGGATATTAATGGTATCCAGCCAGACCGTGTTGCCTTCGGTCAGGGGTAGTAATTTCCAGTTGCCACCAGCCTTATTGGCTGCTGCTGCGGCAATACCGTAGGATGAAACAAGTTGCAGGGTAGGGTCATTAAAATCAGGGACGCCGCCCCAAAACTTGCCGACATTGGCATAGAGGGCGTTTGTTTTTTGTTGAACCTCGCCATCGTTGCGAACTGCTGCCCTCAGTTCATCCCGGGAAGCATCATTAAGGGCAAAGGGTGGTTTGTCCAGGGCCATCATGACCAGGGCCAGGTTGGGCTGGATTTGGCTATTGGTCAGGGATAATTTACCCTGCCATTTGCTGTCCCACAGATCCTTGATTGATTTGGGCAGTTCCCCTTCCTCTAAGACATTCATATTGGCCCAGATGCCGTAGGCTCCACCACCCCATGGTACGTAGAGGTGTTTGCCTTTATCCATGCCAAAGGGGATATCCTTCATGGCCGGGATTAGTTTCTGGTAGTTGGGCAGACGGGGAGAGCTGGTGTTGATTGGTTGCAGGAGCTGGGCGATGCGCCGATTCTGCATATTGATGTAATTAAGGGTCAAGAATGAAATATCTGCTTTGCCCTTGCGTAACACGGTGAACATCTGTTCCGGACCCTCGGCTAATGGGCTGATAACTGTGACTGTATAATCATAGCCTTTTTCCTTGAGAATCTTGTTGATGGCTGTAACTTCCTGGGGTTCAACATAGCCATCCCAGGTAAAGACATTAATAGTTTCTCCTGCCAGGGCCGGTGCGGTCAGCAATAGAAAAAACGTCAGGGCTCGGGCAATTAGTTTCATGATTTGCATACCTTTTCCTCGGAAATAAATAATAATGACAACTTAAAGTATAGGATTTGAAAAAAGGGTCATAGGACCCAAAAAAGGTTAATTTAATTCTGGGGGGCTGAAGGTCTGAGTTGTTAACTGGACAAGATCCCCAGGGAAAAATTTACTTGCTTACTGAAAGTTTAGGTCAGATACCTATGGGGATGCAACTTTTTTTTAAAAATATGAATTTATCTGGTTTTATATGTTTTCACTTGCCAATCTGCGAGCATTGTTATGTAAGATTAGTATCTTGCGCAATTCCGTGTGTTGTCTTGGGTGATCTCCTGGAGTAGCCTTACAATTGCAATCCCAGCAGGTCTATGCTATTTATGCAGGATAATTTTGCCGACCACTTCAGTCACCCAGTTATTCACTTCATATAAGGATTATCCATGACCACACAGCGCATTATTTATACGAAAATTGATGAGGCCCCGGCCCTGGCCACCCATTCCTTACTGCCCATTTTGCAGGCCTATACCAAGGGCAGCGGTTTTGCTATTGAGGATATGGATATCTCCTTGCCTGGGCGTATTATTGCCAATTTCCCTGATAAGCTGGCAGACGACCAAAAAATCCCTGATTTCTTGGCAGAGCTGGGGCGCATGGTTAAAATTGCCGAGACGAATATCATTAAATTACCCAATATCTCAGCCTCTATCCCCCAGCTTACCGCTGCCATCAAGGAGTTGCAGGATAAGGGCTATGATGTTCCCGATTATCCTGAGGAGCCCCAGAACAGTGCAGAAAAAAAATTGCATGGCCGCTATGCCAAGGTCTTAGGTTCTGCAGTGAATCCAGTGCTGCGTGAGGGTAATTCTGACCGGCGCGCCGCTGCCTCTGTGAAGCGTTTTGGTCAGCAGAATCCCCATAGGATGATGAAGGAGTGGCCGGCTGCCTCCAAGGCTCGGGTAAGCTTTATGTCTGAGGGTGATTTTTATGGCAGTGAGAAATCAACCACGGTGGATACACCCTGCACGGTGCGTATTGAATGTGTCGCCGCTGATGGCAGCACCATAGTGTTGAAGGAAGAAACGCCGTTACTGGCCGGTGAAGTTATTGATGCGGCAGTGATGAATGTCCGTGCCCTGCGCACATTTTTTGCTGAGCAGATCCAGGCTGCCAAGGATGAGGATCTGCTGCTCTCCCTTCATCTCAAGGCAACCATGATGAAGGTCTCTGATCCCATTATGTTCGGCCATTGTGTCTCTGTTTTTTATAAGGATGTTTTTGCCAAGCATGGCGCAACCTTTAAAGAGCTTGGGGTCAATGTGAATAACGGTCTGGCCGATGTCTATAGCCGTATTGCCAGCCTGCCCGAAGCTGAGCAGGAGGAGATTAAGGCCGATATCATGGCCTGTTACGATACCAATTGCCAGCTAGCCATGGTTGATTCCAGCAAGGGTATTACCAATCTCCATGTTCCTAATAATGTCATTGTTGATGCCTCTGTGCCTGTTGTCGTGCGTGATGGTGGGAAAATGTGGGGGGCGGATGACAAGCTGCACCAGACCATTGCCATGATCCCTGATCGTTGCTATGCCACGATGTACCAGGCCATTGTGGAGGATTGTCAGAAGAATGGTGCTTTTGATCCTGCCACCATGGGTTCAGTGGCCAATGTTGGCCTCATGGCCCAGAAGGCTGAGGAGTATGGCTCCCACAACAAGACCTTTGAGGCTCCGGCAGCTGGTGTCATGCGGGTGGTGGATGAGGCTGGCACGGTGTTGCTTGAGCAGGCGGTGGAGGAGGGTGATATCTTCCGTATGTGTCAGACCAAGGATGCCCCCATCCAGGATTGGGTTAAGCTGGCGGTGAACCGGGCACGGACTGCAGGCACACCAGCCATCTTCTGGCTGGATGAACAGCGTGGCCATGATGCCGAGATCTTGGCCAAGGTACATGCCTATCTGCCCGATCATGATACCTCAGAGCTGGATATTCGTATCCTGCATCCGGTGGAGGCCATGAAGGTCTCCGTGGAGAGGATTCGTAAGGGTGAGGATACTATTTCGGTTACCGGTAATGTCTTGCGTGATTATCTTACCGATCTCTTTCCTATTTTAGAGCTTGGTACCAGTGCCAAGATGCTCTCCATTGTGCCTTTGATGAATGGTGGCGGTCTCTTTGAGACAGGTGCGGGTGGTTCTGCCCCCAAACATGTTCAGCAATTTGTTGAGGAAGGTCATTTGCGTTGGGATTCCTTAGGTGAGTTCTGTGCCCTGGTGCCCTCCTTTGAACATGTAGCAGCAACCTATAATAACAACACAGCTCGCCTGTTGGCTTCCACCCTGGATGAGGCCATTGGCAGTTTTCTGGCGCTGGAAAAGTCGCCATCACGTAAGGTGGGTGAGTTGGATACCCGTGGCAGCCATTTTTACCTTGCTCTTTGTTGGGCTCAATCTCTGGCTAAGCAGGATGTGGATAAGGAGTTGCAGGCTCGTTTCAGTTTTGTGGCCCAACAGCTGGCTGATAATGAAGAGGTGATCGTTGCTGAGTTGAACGGTGCCCAGGGTAGCCCGGTTGATTTGGGTGGCTATTTCGCCCCAGATGAGCAGAAGGTGAGCAAGGCCATGCGGCCCAGTGCTACTTTTAATGGTATTATTGATGGGATGTAAATAAAACGAATAACGAATATCGAACAAGGAATATCGAATGTCGAAGGAAGGCGCCCCGAAGGAAGTGCCCTTGGGGTATACTTTCTTTATGAATTAAGACATCATCCACCCTTCATCATTCGACATTTCTTGTTCGATATTCTGCGGTTCGTTGTTTCATTCTTCTGAAAATCAAAAAAGTCGTGGCTGGCTTGCCTTTGCTGGGGCCGCCGCAGCTGTTTTCTCCTCCAGCATCTCTTCTTCCGCCCCATGTCCCTTGAGAAAAAGAAACCGTTCCAGGGAGCGTTGGTAGTCACTCCACTGGTAGTCAGGCTCTTTCATCTTGGCCCGCACCCCTTCAATGGTGTTCATCTTGGCATCCATGTCGTCTATGAAGTTTAGGATAAAGCCTTCACTGAGCATGGGCAGGGTGGGGGAGCCATATTCATAACGGCCATGGTGACTGAGGATGAGATGTTTCAGGCGTACTGCCAGTTCCTCAGGGAAATTCTTGATGGTGCGAATCTTCTCCTGAATCATTTCCACCCCTAAGACCATATGGCCCATGAGGCGGCCACTGTCTGAGTAGTCAGTCGGGAAACCACTGAAATCAAACTCCTTGATCTTGCCGATGTCGTGCAACATGGCCCCGGCCATGAGCAGGGAGCGGTCGAGACTGGGGTAGAGCTTTGCCACTGCAGCAGCCAGGCGAGCTACCCCCAAGGTATGTTCCAGTAAGCCGCCGACATAGGCATGATGCATGGCCTTGGCTGCCGGGGCTTTTTTGAAAATGGCGATGAATTCTTCATTATTAAAAAATTTGAGCAGCAGCTTTTTAATAAACGGCTCGTTGACGCTACGGGCCAGTTTGCTAAACTCCACTGCCATCTCGTCAATATCATAGGGGCTGGATGGTACAAAGTCAGCCATAGTAAGCTGGCTTTCATCCTGGCGCAGCACTTGCGAGATGTTTAATTGCAGGGTGTTACGAAAGGACTGGCATTGACCGCTGATCTGCACCACCGCACCCTGGGGGCATTCTTTCTGCCATTTTTCGGCCTGATCCCACACCCGGCCAACAATATCACCACTTTTATCCATCAGACTTAAGTTAAGATAGGGCTTACCGGCCTTGGTTTCGGCCTTGTTCATGGACTTGACCAGAAAGATGTCATTAATGGTCTGGCCGTCAGTGATGTCGGAGATAAAGAGTTGTTTCATGGCTCCATGGGGGAATGAGGGTAAAGTAGTATGGGTCTACCATGAAGCAGAAAGGTGGGCAAGGCTAATCCGGTTCAAAGGCGTGGGCATGTAATGGGTTTTGCTCCCTTGCTTGGACACGGCAAAGAAGGAAAGGTAAACGGGGGCAGGCTAGTAATCTTGGGTGATAATTTTCTTGAAAAACGGTGGAAGAGTCTGTCATTATGAATGTGTAGTATGGCTGGTAGTTGAAGAGTATGAAATTGCAAAGGAGAATTCATGGCTAGTCAAGCAGGTTATCGCGCAGAGCATGAAAAGGTGGTTGTCTTGGAGCAGAGGTTGGAGGAGGCCCTTGCCTCTCAAGCTGTGCTGGAAAAGGAACTTGGTCGTTACAAGGTTGTGGTAGATCAGGCCAGTGATCTTATCCATTCAGTGACACCTGAGGGCCGCTTTCTCTATGTCAATGAGACCTGGAAGGAGGTGCTGGGCTATAGTGATGAAGAAATCGCGAATCTATCTCTCATGGATATTGTTGAGCCTGGCTGTAAGGGAGCCTGTGTAGAAATTTTTAAATGCCTATTGCAAGGCGATAAAATTGATCGAAATGAAACAACATTTATTGCCAAAAATGGTGATCAGGTAAAGGTGGAGGGGCGTTGCCGTACCCATTTTCAGGATGGTGAGGCCTTGATGATGACTGGTATCTTCCGGGATATAACAGAACAGGCCCGCCAGCAAGAGGCCCTGCAGGCCAGTGAGATGCGTTATCATGATCTTTTTGAAAATGCCCATGATCTTATCCAGATAGTACGCCCGGATGGCAAGCTTCTCTATGTCAATCGCTCCTGGCGCCATATCTTTGGCGATAGCGAGGAGGAGATTGCGGAGGGCTTATCGATTTTTGAAATTATTTCACACGACTGCCAGGATCACTGTCAGAATGTCTTTAAGCAGGTGCTCTCAGAGGAGAAGATGCACATCATTAACACTGTTTTTCAGGCGAAAGATGGCAGAAAAATAATTATTGAGGGCAATGCCAAGTGCAAGTTTGAGGATGGCAAACCCCTCTATACCCAATGCATGTTTCACGATGTTACGGCCAAAAGAAAGATGGAGGCTGAACTGCTCAAGGCCCAAAAGCTTGATTCTGTTGGCGTGTTTGCTGGTGGTATTGCCCATGATTTTAATAATCTGCTTACGGCTATCTTAGGCAATATAACCATGGCCAAGGTATTTCTAGATGAGGATCATCCTGCCTGGCTGCGCCTGGAAAGAACGGAAAATGCCTCCTTGCAGGCCAAGAACCTTACCCAGCAGCTTCTTACCTTTTCCAAAGGGGGAGCGCCCATTCGCAAAACAACATCTATCAACGAGCTATTAGAGGATTCAGTCAGTTTTACCCTGCGTGGCTCCAATGTGAAAATTGACTATCAGTTGGCTGCGGACTTACGGCTGACTAAGGTTGATAGCGGTCAGTTAAGTCAGGTAACGCAAAATCTGGCTTTAAATGCCAGTCAAGCCATGCCGGATGGGGGTGTTTTGCTGGTGAGCTCTGAAAATATGACCCTTCATGCCAGTGATGAGGTGCCCCTGCCTGCAGGAGATTATGTCCATCTCTGCTTTAGGGATCAGGGCCACGGCATTCATGTCGAAAATTTGCAGAAAATTTTTGATCCGTATTTTTCCAGTAAAGAGACGGGAAGTGGTCTTGGCCTGGCGGTGTCCTACTCGATTATTAAGCAGCATGATGGCCTTATTACCGCAGTCTCTGAGCTGGAAAAAGGCTCGGCGTTTCATATCTATCTGCCGGCCGCAGCGGAGAAAGACCTTATTGCTGAGAAACAGCAGGGCGGGGTAGCAGAGGTGAGCGGCAAGATTCTCTTTATGGATGATGAGGAGATCATCATTGACGTGGCTATCTCAATGTTGACAGAGTTAGGTTGCCAGGTTGAGGTGGCGCGGGATGGCCAGGAGGCCATTGATAAATATCAGGCTGCCTTGGCCACTGATCAGCCCTTTATTGGCGTGATTATGGATTTGACCATACCGGGTGGTATGGGAGGGGAAGAGGCCATGGAGCGCCTGCGTGAAATTGATCCTGCTGTTAAGGTTATCGTTTCCAGTGGCTATGCCAATGATCCCATCATGGCCAATCATAGCGAGTATGGTTTTGTTGGGGTGGTGCCGAAACCATATTCTATAGAGGAGTTAAGCGGGGCCGTGGAACAGCTAATTTCTTAGAGGGTGTTTCGAGTAATTTCTCTGACGCAGAGATTGGGCTAAATAGCAATTATTCAAGGTCTCCGTAAGTTAGAACTGTACAGTGTGCTAGTATTTTGGTGATGTGTTTAAGGGCCCTTTATCTCCGTGCTGGCTACGTGTTTGCTCAATGCTCCTTCCCTGAAGATAAGCACCTCTTCTGTCATCAACTTCATCTCTGTACGTGAGTGACTGGTAAAGAGCAGGGGTAGGTTAAAATCAGCGGAGACTTTGTGTAGATAGGGGATGATCTCAAATTTTAGTTCATCGTCCAGGCCGCTCAGGGGTTCGTCCAGCAGGATGAGGCAAGGGTTGGCCAGCATGGTGCGGCCCAGGGCCACTCGCTGCTTTTCACCGCCAGAGAGCTTGCCGATTCGGCGTTGCAAAAGGGGGCCGAGGTGAAGGGCCTGAATAATGGCCTCGGGCCTTATCTGACGAAGATCTGTAGGTGTTCGCTTCCAGCCATAGAGCAGGTTGTCTTTTACGGTAAGATGGGGAAAGAGGAGACCCTGTTGGAAAACCATGCCAATCCGCCGCTGTTCGGGGGGAAGGTTGATGCCCTTGCTGCTGTCAAAAAGAGTATCGCCATTGAGCTGGATAACACCTTTGTCTGGCTTAAGTAGCCCCGCCAGCAGATGGAGAAGGGTGCTTTTGCCGCTGCCTGAATGGCCAAAGACACCTGCTTTGTCAACGCTGAGATGAAAGTCGGCTGCAAAGGTGAATGTCTGCCATTTTTTGCTGATATTAATGCGGAGATTCATAATTGTAACTTCAGCCTTCAGCCTTCAGTCTTCAACCTTTTACCATACCTCTCACTGAGGATGAGTACGGTAAAGGAAAGGGCGATTGAGATTAGGCAGAGACTGAGTGCCATCTGATCCCCACCTGGGGTGCTGGTGTATTCATAGATGGCCAGCGGGATGGTTTGCGTCACGCCAGGAATATTTCCCGCCAGGATGATGGTGGCTCCAAACTCTCCCAGGCTGCGAGCAAACATCAGGGTCATACCACTGATTATGGCACCTTTGCTTAAGGGCAGAATAAGAGTAAAAAAAACGTCAAGAGGTTTCGCGCCCAGGCTGCGGGCTGCCAGGATATAGTGGCGGTCAATGGCCTCCATGCCAATACGGATTGACCTGACCATAAGGGGAAAGCCTACTACTGCTGAGGCAATGATGGCCCCGCTGAGACTAAAGACCACGCGCAGCCCCATATTCTGTAACAGCTGACCAACTGGGCTGGCTTGGCCAAAAAGCAGGAGAAGCAGATAGCCTGTGACCACTGGTGGCAGCACCAGGGGCAAAGTGACTAACCCCTCCAGTAGAGATTTTCCTGGAAAGGTGCGAAAAGCTAAGACATAGGCCGTTGCTAGTCCCAGGGGCAGGGTGAGTAGAGTGGCAGATGCCGCGACCTTGGCTGACAGGGTGATGGCCTGGATATCATGGGGGGCAAGGTCAAGCATGGTGTAATAGTCTAACCTGGGACATAAATTGCGATTGTTGGGGAACAAGATGAGGTGCAGGTGAACTCTTCAAACATGGTTATGGGGTGGCAAAGCCATACTGTCTGAGAATATCTTGAGACTGGGGGCTTAGGATAAAGGCGTACAAGGCCTGAACCCCTGCCTTATGCTGGCCTGCGGTTGTCACGGCCACTGGGTAGAGGATGGGGTCATGGAGTTCCGGGCTAATATTAAATAGAACAATGCTCTTGCGAGCCAGACGTGCATCACTGCCATAGACAAAGGCACCGTCCACCTCGCCTCGCTCAGCGTAGAGAAATGCCTGGCGTACATCCTTGGCAATGACCACCTTGCCAGCTTTTTGGAGAATCTTATATACCCCTGCCGCCTCCATGGCCTGGGCGGCATAATGACCAGCCGGGGCACTGCGCGGGCTGGCCATGGCAATACGCTTGGCTTTGGGTAGGTCAGTCAAGGTGGAGAGTTTATTGGTTGGTTGTCCAATAAAGACCAGGGTGTTGCTGGTCAGGGTGTGTTTTGATCCAGGGGCAAGGGCGCCTTGGTCATCTAGGTAGGTCATCCATTTAGGGTTGGCTGAAATGAAAATATCAGCTGGGGCACCGTGGGCAATCTGTTTGGCCAGAGCACCGGAGGCGGCAAAGTTCATGGTGATGCTGATTTCTGGATGGCTGCTCTGAAACTGTCTGGCCAGGTGGCGGATGGCATCTGTCATGCTGGCCGCTGCCGAGATACGGATCTCTTCGGCCTGAGCCAAGCAGGAGAGAGCCAGGCTAAAGAGTATGCCAACTAAAAAAGCTATCCCTGGTTTCATTCTGGCTTCTGACTCCTGAATTCTGATTCCTGAAGCAAAAAATCCTCCAAGCGTTTTTGTACCTGCCAAAAGAGGGCAACTATCTCTTCACCTTTGGCGGTAAGGCAGGTTCCGCCACCAGCCTTGCCACCTCGGCTGGTGAGTACGACGGGATCGCCAGCCTGGCGATTCATCGATTCCACCAGCCGCCAGGCATGGCGGTAGGACATCTCCATGGCCTTGGCAGCCTGGCTGATGGAGCCGGTCTCCCTGATTTTTTCTAGCAACACCGCACGACCAAAACCAATGAAGGTGCCTTCGTCCCCCTCCAGCCAGACCCGACCATGCCAGCCTGGTCGGCCTCCCTTTTTTTTCTTCTGTTTGCGTCCCATTTTCGTTATATATAGAAAAGCATAACGCTTGTCAATGCTAAACTGAACCGGGCTGTGAAAGGATATGGCAATATCACAATGGCTATGCTAACGTGCTAAATTCACATGTTTGCTACTCATTACTTGCAAGAGATCAGCCCATGCCACTGACCCGGTAGAGCAGAAGCCATGAATAAGATCGAAATATATCAAACCGCCGATAAACAAACCGAGGTCAGCGCCAATTT
>JAOZSN010000166.1 GCA_029939635.1 Deltaproteobacteria bacterium | reverse complement strand
TTGCCAGTTACTCTATGCCGGAGGTCGGACTTGAACCGACATGATATTGCTATCGCGGGATTTTGAGTCCCGTGCGTCTACCAGTTTCACCACTCCGGCATGAAATATACGGCCCACTATAGACTACCATTATCTCCTGTGTCAAGGGGGAAGCTGATGGGAGCGGCAAGCCTGTATGAAAAGTGATTTTTTGTCCTTCCTAAGGAGAGGAGGAGTCGTTAAGTGAATGGCAAATATTGAAAAAATAAGGAGAAGGTCTTCGAAAGATATTGACCATGATAAATATCTTTTCATACAATTAAATTATAAAGGCAGTTAAGAATACCTATGTGCTGAGCAGGAGCCGAGAGAAAGACATGACTTTACGACAGAGACTCTTTTTATTTATCGCTATTTCTGTGGCCGTGTGTTCCTTGGCAGTGTTGCTCGTCAACCGCTACACCATGATCCATGAGGTGCAGAATATTACCCAGCATGATTTGGTAGATATGGTGAATGTTGCCACCAGCTTTCTTGAGGCCAATCCAGATCTCAGCAAGGATAAGGTTGATGCCTTGATTAACAAAAAGATCAATATAGGTAGCACTGGTTTCATGACCATTGTTGACAGCAAGGGTACCATGGTTGTCCATCGCAAGGTACAGGGTAAGAATTGGAGCAAGAAACCATTCATTCAGCAGATTCTCAGCAAGAAAAATGGCTATATCCGCTTTATTTCTCCAAAAACAAAGACCTGGAAGGTGGCGGCCTTTAAGTATATTCCTGAGCGGGATTGGATCGTTGTTGCCACCAATTTTGAGGCTGATGCTTTGGCTGCACCCGTTGCCAAGATGATGCAGCGTACTTTCCTCTTTGTTACCCCCTTGCTGGCCTTGGTTTTGCTGGCCCTCTTTTACCTTGTCCAGAGGCAGGTCATTCAACCTTTATCAGCCTTGGAGAATTTGCTTTCCTCTGTCACTCATCGGGTCAGTGAGTATAGCCAGCAGATTTTTGGTTCCAGCCAAACTGTGGCAGACGGGGCCTCCAGCCAGGCGGCTGCCATTGAGGAGACTAGTGCGGCGGTCAATGAGATTGCTTCCATGGCCAAGCAGACCGATGAAAATTCAACTGAGGTAGAGAGCTGCATGGCCCGTGGCGAACAGGTTCTGGATCAGACTGTGACGTCCATTGACCAGGTTACGGAGGCCATGGATGAAATTGCCCGGACCAGTGCCGAGACTCAAAAGATCATTAAAACCATTGATGAGATTGCCTTTCAAACCAACTTGCTGGCCTTGAATGCCGCAGTGGAGGCCGCCCGTGCCGGGGATGCTGGGGCTGGATTTGCCGTGGTGGCAGATGAGGTTCGTAATCTTGCCATGCGTTCTGCTGAATCAGCGGTAAGTACCTCGCAGCTGATTGAGGAGTCTGTGCAACGTGGTCAGGAAGGTGCGGAGCTGGTCAAAAAAGCAAAAGAGACCTTTGCTCAGGTGGTTGAAAACGACAAGAAGGTAGCTACATTTATCGCTGAGATTTCTTCCGCAGCCCAGGAACAGAATATGGGAATCAGTCAGGTGAGTTCTTCAATGAATGAGATTGATGTGGTAACCCAGCAGAATAGCGCCTCGGCCGAGGAATCTTCCGCTGCCTGTCAGGAATTGAATGGCCAGGTGGAGGATATCGAGCAGGGTGTGGCTGATTTACGTAAACTCATAGGCTAGAGTCGTTGCTTTGAAAGGTCTATTTCTCTCAATTCGGTTTTATTGCCTTGTTCGTTGGGCGATGGCCTTGACCTTTTTGGTTGCTGGCGTCTCTAAGCTGGTTAACCTGGATATATTTCTGCTCATCCTGGAGATTTATATTGGCGATTCCGCCATCTATATTGCCCCTATCTGGTTGACACCACTGGCCATAGTTCTCGCCCTTCTGGAGATTGTCACGGCCTTTGGTCTTTTGTTTGATTGGCGCGGCTTTCTTACGCTTATGAGCGCCCAGATGTTTTTCTTTGTCGCTCTACTTATCTATGGCATCGCTGCAGGACTTGATGCCCCTTGTGGTTGTTTTGTGCTGGATGATCCAGACAAACCGTTTCATCATGGCTTAGCTGGGGCTCTATATCGTGATTTTGGCTTGATAATAGCCTTGGCCTATCTATACTGGTGGCGGTGGCAGATGGGGAGAAAAGAAGTGGAAGGTGAGGTTGCTGGTTAATTGCAAGAAGTATACGTATTTAGGAGACATTTCTGGCAGACTTGAGATAAATCTTTTGGAATTTGTTGACGTAGTCCAGTCCTGAGATGATGGTAAGAGCCAAAGCAATATAGAGGACAACTGTCCCGATGCCATGCAGGTTGGCAATAGGTATAATCCCTAAGGGGAACATAAGGGTGCTCAGGGCAATGATCTGGATAGTGGTTTTCCATTTGCCTAGTTGGCTGGCTGAAATAACAATGCCCTCAGCAGCAGCTACGCCGCGAAGTCCTGTTATTATAAGTTCTCTAGCCAAAATGAGAAAGGCTACTGTGGCAGGGAGACGCCCCATGGGGATGAGCATTATAAAGACGGCAGTAACCAGCACCTTGTCTGCCAGGGGATCCATCAATTTGCCAAAGGTGGTTTGGACCTGCCAGCGCCTGGCCAGAAAGCCGTCAAGATAATCGGAGATCGCTGCTGTGACAAAGAGGGCAAATGCTGTAAGGCTTACCCCTTTTTCCGCCCCAGGTTGGAGGCAGAAGAGCAGAACAGGGATAACGGCAAAGCGATAGCCGGTAAGAAGGTTAGGGATAAGAGCACGTTGCTGCTGATTCACGTAAAAACTCCCATGGATGTACTGTTGACTTTTCTATCCATGACCACATGAAGTGGATTTTAAAGCCTCTCAACTAATAGCGAAGAACGGCATTTTGTTTGTTGTGGGAATAATTCTTCAATACTGTCCGGACGTATTTAACGGTCTCTGGATAGGGAGGAATATTCTTATATTTTTTAACGTTGGTTGGGCCAGCATTATAAGCTGCTAATGCAAGGTAGATGTTATTGCCAAACATATCAAGCATTTTGCGTAAATAGCGGCTACCACCCTCAATATTTTGACGGGCATTAAAGCTATTGTCCACTGACATGTCACCAGCAGTGGCAGGCATGAGTTGCATGAGACCGGCGGCACCTCGGTGGGAAAGGGCATAACAGTCAAAATTTGATTCAGCCTGGATGACAGCCTTGACCAGGTGAGGGTCAAGGCTGAATTTTTGGGCGGCACCATTTATAAAATAGTCATACTCGCGAATATCAGCCTGGCGGCGATGTTTGCGTAAATAGTTAATCTTGTTTTGTTCCGTGAAGCGGTTATCCTGTGGGGCATTGGAAAAATGGATGATGCCTTTGTCATCCACAAATGTATAGACCTCTGCCTCCACTGGGGACGCCCAGTTCAGCAGGAGCAGGGTTAGGATAATGTGGTAGGTATGGGTTGGTGCAAGGCTCATACAACCAACTATAAATCGTAATGTGCGGTGCGGCAAGTGGAGGAAAAAGAAAAAGGTGTTAGGTGTTAGCTAAAATCTACGGCCTACTACCCAACACCTGTCTTTCTATTTTTGACGTTTTTCCCAATCTTTGAGGAAATTTTCCATACCGATATCAGTCAGTGGGTGTTTGGCCAACTGGGCGATAACCTTAAAGGGGATGGTGGCCACGTCTGCACCAATCAGGGCTGAATCCATAACATGCATGGGGCTGCGTACAGAGGCAACAATGATTTCGGTCTGGTAGCCGTAGTTATCAAAAATTGTCATGATGTCACTGACCAGGTCCATGCCGGTCTGGGCAATATCATCTAGGCGACCAACAAAGGGGCTGACATAGCTGGCTCCTGCCTTGGCTGCCATCAGGGCCTGGGCCGTGGAAAAAACCAGGGTAACATTGGTCTTGATACCCTCATCGGTGAAGGCCTTGGTGGCCTTGAGGCCCTCAGTTGTCATGGGAACCTTAATAACGATATTGGGAGAGATCTTGGCTAGCTCACGGCCTTCGGTCAGCATACCTTCGGCATCCAGGGCAATGACCTCAGCGCTGATGGGGCCATCAACAATGGCACTGATTTCCGTAATGATCTCCTCAAAGGGCTTGTCTTCCCTGGCAATGAGGGAAGGGTTAGTGGTAACACCATCCACCATGCCCATTTCAACGGCTTTTTTAATCTCGTCAATATTCGCGGTATCAATAAAAAATTTCATGCTGCTCTCCTGTTAACTACAGTTTCGAGTTTTTTGTTTCGGCTTTTACTGCTGTTGTTGGAATTTCTGACGGCATTCCTCACTACAAAAATAGTGGATTGTGCCGTTGTGTTCTAGGGTGAGTGCTTCTTTGCGCGGGATATAGGTATGACAAATAGGATCTTCTTCCAATGTGTCAGCTAGTTCAGGGGTGCTATCCTGCCTTGGGGCAGCCTTGATCTTCTTTTTGCCAAAGAGCAGGCGATACAGAATGTAGATGAGCACAGCCAGGATGAGGATACGGATGGGGTGCACGGCGGTTACTCCCAGGATGATTTTTCGACCTGAAAGGGGCTGGCCAGGTTTCGTTTCATGGCTGAACTGCTCTGCTGAGCGACAGGATGGAGATGATCTGGGGCAACTTCAAGCAAAGGGGCCAGGACAAAGAGGCGGTTGGTAATCTCCGGGTGGGGGATGACCAGTTCTGCCTCTTTTATGATCATGTCATCATAATAAAGGATATCTAGGTCAATTGTTCTATCCTTGCCCTGCTGACGATCTCGCCCCATTTTATTTTCAATGGCCAGCATGGCATCTAAAAGCTGGTGGGGGGAGAGCTTACACTCTAATACTCCCACGGCATTGGTAAACCAATGCTCGCTTTCCATACCAACCGGTTCAGAGAGAAAGGGCGAGGAAAGGGTGAGAATCGTTGTCTGCTCTAGCTGACCAAGAAGCTGCCAGGCTTTTTTTATGTTTTGCCGACCGGAGCCGAGATTAGAGCCAAGGCCAATGAAGACAAGGGACATGATAGTTCTCTTAAATGTCGCCTAGGCCGAGTACATCAAACATGGTGAACATGCCGTCCTTCTTGCCAGCCAACCAGGATGCGGCTTCAGCTGCTCCTCGTGCAAAATTGTCACGGCTATGGGCCCGGTGGGTCAGTTCAATGCGTTCGCCGGGGCCACAGTAATAGATGGTGTGTTCGCCGACAATATCACCGCCACGTATGGTCTGGATGCCGATTTCTGTTTTACTGCGTTCGCCAATGATGCCATTACGCTCAAAGACCCCTACTTCACTCAAGTTACGATCTACCCCTTCGGCTAACATCTCACCAAGACGTAGGGCAGTGCCGCTGGGGGCGTCTTTTTTCTGATTATGGTGGGCCTCAACGATCTCCATGTCATAGTCATTGCCCAGGATGGAGGCGATTTTCTTAGCGATCTTGAACATGACATTGACGCCCACGGCCATGTTGGCGGACTGAACAATGGCCATATCTGTTGACATGGCACGCAGTTCATCCAAGTTGGCCTGGCTCAAGCCGGTGGTGCCAACGACCATGGCCTTGCCAGCTGCAGCACATGTCTTGGCAAAGCCCATGGTAGCGGTATGAAAGGTAAAGTCGATGAGCACATCGCCTTGGTCAATGATCTCTTCCAGGCTGGGGGCAATTTTTACCCCCGTAGTACCAAAGCCAGCAATCTCACCCATGTCTTTACCCACGGCAGGATTGTCTGGTTGTTCAAAACCACCGGCCAGGGTGAGCCCTGGATGTTGGTTTACCATAAAAGCAATACGTTGGCCCATACGACCAGCAGCCCCGGAAATGAGTACTTTTGTCATGTGTGTCACACTAGGTGTTTAGGGTACTTTGAATAACTGCTTTTTGCGTCGATATCTGCGTCACAGAAAAATGAATAATGCTC
>JAOZSN010000165.1 GCA_029939635.1 Deltaproteobacteria bacterium | reverse complement strand
CCGACCCAGCTGCAACAGAATTTGGTATGGCTCGTAATGATGAGGATTTTGGTCAGACTTTGGGGGGCTATGGATTGGGGGAAGGGATCTATCTTTGTTTACCTTTTTTTGGGCCTTCCTCGGCACGGGATGGGGTTGGTCTTGCTGGTGATTACCTGGTCACCCCTCTGCGGTATTTTTTGAATAATAATACTGCTCTGGGTTTTGGTCTCTGGGGCTGGCGGATTGAGAATTCAGCATCCCTCCACGGGAAAGATTATGAGGATCTCAGTGAGCAGGCCTTTGACTCCTATGTGGCCTTTCGTGATTTTTATCTGCAGCATCGCCGTGCATTGGTAAATGATATATTCCAAGCCAAAGGCGCGGACGTGGAGAAAAAAGATTCGGTGATCCTCGACTGTGAGGGGCAAGAGCCACGGGACCCAGTTTTTAATCTATTTGTGGCGCGCCATATCATGGCCTGTGCCGAACAGCAAGGCAAGCAGGTCAGCTTGACCAGTCGGCGTCACGGCAATAGGATGGTGTATGGTGTAGTAGTTGATTGAAGGGTCAGAGTGGGGCAGTTACGATTGAAGGGGCATAGTGAGTTTACACATAACTTTTTACAATGAAATTGTAGTGAGCACGGGAATATTATGAGAGTACAGATAGCTATAGTAATAGCAGGGTTTCTCCTTCTGCTGGGTGGGGCACCGTTGCTGGCAGCAACCAGTGATCCGCGCACGGTTATGGAGGATTCTCTGGCGAAGATTACCACCATTCTGACGGATCCTGCCAGTGATAATGAGAGTCTGTGGCCAGAGAAAAAAAAGAAAGTAATTGCCATTATCGAAGAAAATTTTGATTTTGAGGAGATGTCCAAGCGATGTTTGGCCAAGGCCTGGCGCAAACGGAGTGGTGTGGAGAAGGAATATTTCGTCGAGATATTTCAAGAATTATTGCAAAATACTTATATCGATCGACTGAAAACCGTGTCGGACGAAAAAATCACTGTTGGTGCTGTCCGCACAAGGGGTAAAAAAGCAGTGGTGAAGACTGTTGTGCTGCATAATCGTAAAGATTATTCCTTTGTCTATAAGATGCGACTCAAGAATGACAAGTGGTATGTCTATGATGTTATCATTGAAGGGGTCAGCCTTATCAGTAATTACCGCAGTCAATTTTCTCAGGTAATCAATAAGGATGGCTATCCTGCCTTGGTGGCCCGTATCGAAGAAAAGATTCAGCCTGAAGAAATAGAGGAATATGCCAATTGAAGGGATGTGAGGTAATTGCTGATAAGGTTCTCTCCAGCTGTCTGCCTTTTCTAGATACTAAAGAGCGTCAATACTTGTGCCAGTACTTGAAGTATGTCCAATACGCTGCTGATGCCACTGTCATGCGTCATGGTGAGCCTGGCAAGTTTATGGGGTTTGTTGTTTCCGGTAAGCTGGCAGTGAAAAAAGAGACCGAGTTTGTTGGTAAATTTGTCCTGGTTGCTTTGTTACAGGCTGGGGCTATGGTGGGAGAGATTGCTGTGGTAAGCGGTTCTCCACGCACTGCCACCGTCGTGGCCTTAGAAGAGAGTGAACTTCTTCTTTTAAGCCATGATAAGGCCCAACAGTTATTGCAGGATAATCCCGCCCTTGGTGTTAAGCTCCTGGAAAAAATTATCCTTGTTGTGGGTTCCCGCCTACAGCGTGCCAGTGAACGACTAGCTCAACTTCTCTAGTATTGATTCAATTTTGTACTATAAAATTCACTGAACTATCGGCATGTTTTGCTACCTACACCTACGGTTCTGGTGAGCGTTTTAGATGACAAATTTCGATGCAGACACACTTGTTATTGGTTCTGGTTCCGGTGGCTTGACAGCAGCCCTTGCCCTGGCGCGCGCGGGGCAAAAGGTTCTTGTCTTGGAACAGCATAGTGTGCCCGGAGGCTGGTGCCATAGTTTCCGTAGGGCAGGTTTTAGGTTTAGTCCCGGTGTGCACTATGTGGGGAGATTGGGGCCTGGCGATGAAACACGACAGATCTATGAAGGTCTTGGTGCAGCCAATGACCTTATCTTTTTTGAACAAAACCCTGCCCATTATGAGCATTGTCATATTGCTGGGGTAAAATTTGACTACCATGCTGATCTGCCCACCATGACCAGGCGGCTTTTGCAGCAGTTTCCCCATGAGCAAAAGGGGATTGCCCGCTATATGGAGTTGCTGCAAAATCTTATTTACCAGTTTCCGCTGATATTTGAGATTAACAGTATTAAAGATGTCATCTTAATGCCTTACCGTACCAGGCATATTGGCCGCTATGGCTTGTACAGCTTGAAACGCATCCTGGATGGTTGGATCACTGACCCGGTGGTGCGCGGTATCCTCGCCATTCAATGTGGTGATCAGGGCTTGCCTCCATCTAAGACAATGATGATGCTCCATGCTGGACTTGCCCGTCATTATGAGCATGGTGGCTATTATCCCCGTGGCGGTGGTGGTGCCATTGTCAAGGCCCTTGTTAAGGCCCTCCGTCGCGCCGGAAGTAAGATACTGACAGGAGTCTCTGTTGCCGAGATTGTCACGGAGGCAAAGGGGAGCAGACGTCGGGTGGTTGGGGTGAAGCTGGCCGATGGTAGAGAGCTTACAGCCCGACATGTTATCTCTAATGCTGATCCACGCCAAACGTTTACTATGGTTGGTGAGGAGAACATAAGCAACAGGCTCAAAAAGCGTTTAGATAAAACGCGTTACTCCATTTCGTCCCTTCTCTTGTTTTTAGCGGTTGATATTGATGTGCAGGCTGCTGGCTTGGATTCTGGCAATATCTGGTATTCATCAGAACCTGATTTTGATAAGGTGTTTGAGCGCTGCCAGGATCACCGACTCTACGAAAATGATGCCTTTGAGGCACTTTTCATTTCAGCACCCACCCAGAAAGACCCCACCAGTTATAATGGCAAGGGACATACCCTGGAAATTGTCACCTTTGTTGGCTACGATGTTTTTAGGCAATTTGCTGCCAGCCAAAGTGGTCAGCGCCCAGCTGAATATGGAAAGCTTAAAGAAAAAATAATTACAATGTTTTTGAACACTCTGGAGAAGGTTATCCCAGGTATTTCAAGACATGTGGTGTTTTGTGAGCTGGGAACACCGCTGACTAATTCCCATTACATCCATTGTACAGAAGGATGTACCTATGGCACAGAAAAAAACTACTTTCAGATTGGTCCCTTTGGCTATGGGGTGAAAACGGAAATAGATGGATTGCGCTTAGCAGGTGCCAGTACCGTCTGTCATGGCGTTTCTGGTGCTGCTGTTTCAGGCTTACATGCCGCCGCCTCCATCATGGATTGCGCCTGGCCTGAGTTACTGCATCCCGAAGGACAGCACTTGCAGACATATCTCGCCGAGGATCAAAGTGATTGGCCGGCCTGGCTACAGGTGGAGTAGTTTCGGGAATGACCTGAAGAAAATAAGGGTAAACTTTTAAGGCTCATTGTGGGGAGAGGGGATGGTGATTTGGATGGCTATAAAGAAAATGGTATGGCTTCTTTTGTTGGTGATGCTGATAAGCGCTCCTGTTGGTTGGGCAGAGGCCGCTGGTCTGGCCTTGCGCACTGATAAAGATGAGGTCTCGGTGGTCATGAAAGGGGAGGCCCCTGCTGAGGCGCCTGACCGGCAGCGTATTGCCCGGAAAAATGCAATTCAAGAGGCTGTGCGCTTCGTCATTGGTGAAGAGGTGCGATCTCAATCCATGGTTGAGGATTTTCGTCTAGTCTATGATCGCGTTTTTACAAAGACCAAGGGTTTTGTGAAGAAAGTTCATACCAAGGGTGGGCCGCATATCGCCGATGGTATTTTTAGTCAAGAATTTCAAATAGTTGTTTCCACCCCGGAATTAGATAAGACCCTGGTGAGAACCAGTATTGAGGCGCAGATTGATATTCCATCTCTCTATCAGATCATTGACAGTCCCAGGATTGCCATGGTCATTCGTGAATATGTGTTGGATGAACTGGGTACCAAGACAGCTAAGGAGCC
Organism: Deltaproteobacteria bacterium; assembly: GCA_029939635.1. Taxonomy (GTDB): domain Bacteria; phylum Desulfobacterota; class Desulfobulbia; order Desulfobulbales; family SURF-16; genus JAOZSN01. Next base: position 1,935 of record JAOZSN010000165.1, on the reverse strand, counting down.
TGACCTCCATGCTGAAAGTGCTATTCAGGCATATTTTGAAAAGCGTAACTCTGACTTTCACTTTACCAGTCTGCCATTTTTAACCAGCAGTGCAGAGAGTAAACCTGACTGGGTGGCTTTAGGTCACAAGAATAATTTTGATATTGTCATTATAGGTGATATCAGCACTAAATTTTTGTTGCGGAGCTCGAAGAAGATTCGTGGGGTGGGGAAGGATATTGAAATTCCCATGTATCGTTACAGCTCAGAGTTAACCTGGAATATTGTCAATGTGGCCCGGGCCGAGCGGGTTAACACCATCCATGAGATCTTTAATAAAGGTGATAAGGAAAGCGGTTCCAGTCAGGTTGCTGCCCAGGAATTTTCTAAGGATAAGGTGCTTGATACTGCAGTTCCCAGGCTTTTTTCAGAGCTCATGCTCGGTTGGGTGGATACTGTCTATTATACTCCTTATGAGGTGATTTTTGCCCAGACCTCTGCTGCTGAAGATTTTACCATCCATAAGAAGTTGAGCCAACTTAGCGTGGTAGTTTCAGATGCACTTCACTCCAGGGGCAGCATTGATGGCAAGCTGGTGTATGAGATGCGTGTTAAGGGGCTGCTTAGTGAGGTAACTCGTGAGTTGGCCGTTGCCTTTCCCGCCTATGAGATCAGCGAGAGCCGACATGGTAGGGTGGTTATGAACAAAGCTGGCAGCAGTGCTGCTGTCTTTATGGTGGAGATTGAGGATGTTTCCTTCATGCAGAGTGATGAATTTCTTCAGCAGCTGCGTGCCTTACCTGCGGTACATGGGGTAAACGAGCCATCCCTGCGTGATGGTAATGCCGTATATACAGTGACCACCACCATGACTGGTCGCAGTCTTGCCATGCAACTGGAAAAGGTCTTGAAGGTGAGGGTGACCGGTCTTAGCGGTCAGTCCATCAAGGCCAAGACTCCTTAGGAGAAGATGATGAAAAGAGGAATACTTTCTTGCTTAATTATGAGCTGGCTGCTGTTGCCTGGTTTGGCAGTAGCGCTTGACATGCCCTCTCTAGCCGTAGTGGTGACCAAGAGTCCCTCCCTCACTCCTCAGGAGGAGGTTGCCTTGCTAAACATTGTGGGCAAGGGCTTTCAGCAGACCAAGAAATATCGTGTTGTGGATGCTGAAACATTGAATAATATGTTGGAGGATGAGGTGGCGGAGGCCTTGTTGTTGGGTAATGAGGCCAAGCTCGATGAAATTCAGCAAAAATACCAGGTGGATATTCTTGTCAGCCTCAGTGCCAAGGTGGAGAACCTTATAGCCATAGGGGGGTATAGCATGGCCTCGGCCTCGGTAACCATTGCCTGCCGCCGGAGCAATAGCGCCTTGCTCTTTGATCAGCAGACCAGTGAACCGCAAAATGGCTTTCATGGCATGCCTGAATGGCTCGGAGTCACCAGCGAGGCGGCCCGTAATGTCGCTCTGCAGGCCGCTGTTGCTGGCGTTTTTGATGGGGCTGGGCTGGAGACTGTAGAGTTTCCCTTGCCCCAACGGCTTGAGCTCTCCCTGGAAAAACTTTCAGCCCCACCATCGAGCATTTCCTGGTTGACCAAGCATGAGATGAGCGAGGCTGAGGTCCTCAAACTTACCTCGTTGGTGGCGTCTTCCATTGGTCGGCGGGACAAGATGACCAGTTCAGTGCTTGATAGCGGCAAGCGCCTTGCCGCCGTAGGTATTACCGGTATTGATATTGATCTGCAGCGGGGCAGGCGCCTTGATACGGCGCGCTTTGAGGTCTTTGACGTGCGCAAGAAACGGGCAGTACGCAAGATGGAGCTTCCCCGCTCCGTCAAGGGCATACGGCGGCCTCGTTCCCGCGATATCGTAGATTTTGCCTTTGCCCCTAGTGGCCGTTTTCTGGTCATAGTGAGCCGCCATCCAGCCCTGTGGCTCTATGATAACCTCAGTGT
>JAOZSN010000038.1 GCA_029939635.1 Deltaproteobacteria bacterium | reverse complement strand
ACAGCAGATCGTTAGCGACATCATCAATGATGTTCGTCAGCGTGGTGATGAGGCGGTGTTAGAGTATACCAGTAAGTTTGATGCGCCCAGCATGGAGCTTGATGGGTTGCGGGTCTCGCAGGAAGAAATGACAGCAGCCTATGATCAGGTGGATGAGGCCATTATGGCTTCAATCCGGTTGGCCAAGGAGCGGATCTGGGAATTTCATGAGCGGGAGATGGAAGATTCCTGGATGCTGACCAGAAAGGATGGCACCATCACCGGCCGTATGGTGCAGCCGGTAAGCTCTGCTGGCCTTTATGTCCCGGGTGGTCAGGGTGGCAAAACGCCCCTGGTATCCTCCGTGTTGATGAATGGTATTCCTGCTGGCATTGCCGGGGTGAAGAAACGGGTAATGATGACGCCTCCAGGTGAGGATGGCACGGTGAATCCGGCTTTGTTGGTGGCGGCCCAGGAAATTGGCATCACCGAAATCTACAAGGCCGGTTCGGCCTGGGCCATTGCTGCTTTGGCGTTTGGCACACCAACCATCCCGCGGGTGGATGTTATTGTGGGGCCAGGTAACCAGTTTGTTGCCGAGGCCAAGCGCCAGGTCATGGGCCGGGTACGTATTGATATGATCGCCGGTCCTAGCGAGGTACTCATAATTGCTGATGAGCAGGCACCGGCAGCCGCCATTGCGGCGGATATGCTGGCTCAGGCTGAGCATGATCCCCAGGCTCTGGCCATTCTGCTCACCACCAGTAGCCAGGTGGCCGCGGCAACAGTGGTTGAGTTGGAAAAACAACTGCCCCTTCTCTCCCGTCAAGACATTGCCCGTAAATCTCTGGCTGAACGTGGCGTTGTTGTGCTCTGTGACTCTTTGGACCAGGCTATGGATCTGGCCAATGATATCGCCATAGAGCATCTGGAACTCATGATCCGTGAGCCCTTTCAGTGGTTAGCCAAGGTAGAACATGCCGGAGCGGTGTTCCTGGGTGAATATTCCCCTGAGGCCTGTGGTGATTATGTGGCCGGTCCAAACCATGTCTTGCCTACCATGGGTACGGCACGTATCTCTTCGGCCCTGGGGGTTGAGACCTTTTTGAAGAAGAGTTCGATTATTTCCTATTCAAAGGAGGCCTTTCTTGCTGATGCCGGCCATATCCAGACCCTGGCTAAATTAGAGGGACTTACCGCCCATGCTCGTTCAGTGGAAGTTCGCTTGCAGCTGGAAGAGCAGAAAAAGAGTCAAGGTTGAAGGGGTGAACTGTCGTAAATTTGTAGCCCAAGGCATAGCTGACCTGGGCCTTGCTGTGGATAATGCGCAGCAGGGCGACCTCTGTCGCTATTATCAGGAGTTGGAGAAATGGGGCCGCAAGATGAATTTGGTGGCCAAGGGCAGCATGGCCGAGGTGCTGGCCCTCCATTTTCTTGATTCTCTTACCCTGCTTCCCCATCTGCCCCAGGAGCCATTCTCTTTGCTGGATGTGGGCACTGGTGCTGGTTTTCCTGGCCTGGTGCTCAAGGCCGTGCGGCCTGATATGGCTTTAACTATGGTTGAACCACGCGGCAAACGGGTCACCTTTCTCCGGCATGTGAGTCGTACTTTGCAGCTTGATGGTGTGGAGATTATTGCCAAGCGTCTGGAAGCGGATAATCAGCATGGCCTAGGTAGTTTCGATGTCATTACCAGCCGTGCCTTCACCAATCTGGCTGATTTTTTGCCCCTGGTGGAGAGCTATCTGGCCCCAAGCGGGGAGATTATCTGCATGAAAGGCCCTAAGGCCGAAGAAGAATTGGCCCAGTGGCAACAGCTCACTAACCAGACCTCCCTGCAGCTCATAGCCAGTCACCCTGTAGCCATACCTACCTTGGATAAGCATCATCAATTAGTCATTTTCTCAACATGCTCCAACTAAAACAAACCTCCCTTTCCACCCCGGCCCTCATGTTTCAGGGTACCTGTTCCAATGCCGGGAAGTCTATCTTGACTGCGGCCCTTTGCCGTATCTTGTTACAGGATGGTCTGGCTGTGGCTCCGTTTAAATCACAGAATATGTCCCTCAACTCCTATGTTACCCGTAAGGGCGAGGAGATGGGACGGGCCCAGGTGGTGCAGGCCCAGGCCGCCCGCCTTGATCCTGATGTGCGTATGAACCCTATACTCTTAAAGCCCTCTTCAGACACGGGCAGTCAGGTTATTGTCATGGGCAGGCCAGTGGCTAATATGTCGGTGGCGGACTATTTTGCCTACAAGTCTCAGGCCTTTACTGCCGCCCAAGCTGCTTACGATTCCCTGGCGGCTGAATTTCAGGTCATGGTGCTGGAGGGGGCAGGAAGTCCGGCTGAGGTCAATCTCAAGGCCCATGATATTGTCAATATGCCCATGGCCCACTATGCCAAGGCCAAGGTGCTATTGGTGGGTGATATTGATCGGGGTGGAATTTTTGCCTCCTTTGTCGGTACCATGGAGATATTAGATGAGTGGGAGCGTGATTTATTGGCAGGGTTTGTCATTAATCGTTTTCGCGGCCAGAAATCATTGCTTGATGATGCCCTTGATTACACCCTGGCAAAGACCGGCAAACCAGTGCTGGCGGTGGTTGATTACCTGGCAAACCTGGGGCTTCCCGAGGAAGATTCGGTGAGTTTTAAGGCCGGTCTCTTTGATGACCTGCAGCAGGGCGGAGAAATAGATGTGGCCCTCATCGACCTGCCCCATATCTCTAATTTTACCGATTTTGAGCCCTTTTTGGCCGAACCGGATGTTCTGCTTAGATTGGTGGGCAGAGCCGATGACGTGGGGAATCCTGCCGTTATTTTGCTGCCGGGCAGCAAGAATGTCATGGCTGATGCCGCCTATCTGGCTGAATCTGGACTGGGTGCTGAGATTATAGCCCGGGCAGGGCAAGGCGTTGAGGTGGTGGGGATTTGCGGTGGCTATCAGCTGCTGGGTCGCACCATTGCCGATCCTCACGGGGTGGAGTCCACCGGTCAGACCATGGCTGGTCTTGGCCTGTTGGAGTTGAGCACTGTGCTGGCCTCTGATAAAACCCTTGTCTTGCGCCAAGGTGTCCATCGTCAATCAGGTTGCCCGGTGCATGGTTATGAGATCCACCACGGCATCAGTGATGGGAAGTGTGGGGTGGTTCTTGAGCTGGAAAATGGTGACGGTGGTGCAGTCTCAAACGATGGCCTGGTCTGGGGTTCTTACCTGCATGGCATCTTTGATAGTGATGCCTTTCGCCGTTGGTTTATTGATCATCTCCGTCAACGTCATGGTCTTGCCGCAAAGGAAGAAATCCTGGCCCCCTACGATCTGGAACCAGCCTTTGAACGCCTGGCTGCCGCTGTTCGCGACCAACTAGATATGGCTGCCATCTACAAGCTTCTTGGCCTGTAACCCTCTTTTGGGCTACAATCTTAGCTGACCCCTGACCCCTGACCCCTGACCCCTGACCCCTGACCCCTGTTTTATGATTCCTCTTCCGTTACAAATTATCATTGCTCTGGGTCTGGATCAGCTTTTAGGAGATCCGCGTTGGTTCCCACATCCGGTACGCCTCATCGGCTGGTTGCAACTACGGCTGGAATATGTCAGTCGTGCCTTGCTGCCCTCTGCCAAGCTGGCTGGGGTCATGACCACCTTGGTAACCTTGGTCGTTGTTGCTTGTGTCGTTGGTCTACCCCTGTTGGTGCTCAATCAGTTTTCTCCCCTGGGTCGCGATTGTCTGGCTATTTTTCTTTTCTACACTTGTTTTGCCGGACGTGATCTTGACCGCCATGCCCGCAAAGTAGAGCTGGCACTGGATGGTGCCGACCTGCAGTTAGCCCGGCAGCGGGTGGGGATGATTGTTGGTCGCGATACAACCAGTCTTGATGAACAGGGGGTGGCGCGTGCCACGGTGGAAAGTGTGGCTGAGAGTCTGGTGGACGGGGTGACGGCCCCTATCTTTTACGCGGTTTTGGCTGGGCCGGTGGGGGCTATGCTTTATAAGGCGATCAACACGGGTGATTCCATGTTTGGTTATAAAAATGAGCGCTATGGTGAGTTTGGTTGGGCTCCGGCTCGTCTCGATGATCTAGTTAATTATATTCCGGCTCGCCTGACCAGCCTCTTTGTGCCTGTGGCTGCTTTTTTTCTCGGTCTAAGGGCCAAGAAAAGTTGGCAGATTATGATGCGAGATCATTGCAACCACGCCAGCCCAAATTCTGGCCTGCCTGAATCAGCCATGGCAGGTGCCTTGGGGGTGCAGCTTGGTGGGCCAGCCGTCTATTTTGGTGAAGAGCTGGACAAACCCACCATGGGTGACCCTGGCCCGGTGACACCACACCATATCAAGCAGGCTTTATCCCTCATGTGGCTCACCATGCTGCTGGTAACCACCATAATTCTCCTGGCCACCTTTCTGGATTAATCCTCGATCTTGGTGGTCCGAATGGGCCGTCGTCTCTCTTTGACCAAATGGATAATGGCAGTGGTTCCCTTGCCTGGTTCTGATTGTACCTCTAATTTGCCCATCTGTTCCTCAATGACTTTTTGGGCAAAGGTGAGTCCCATACCAATGTGTTTTGTTTTGTTGGTGAAAAATTGAGAGAAGATATGGGCTGAGTGCTCCGGATGGATGCCGCTGCCCTGGTCGCTGATGGTAATGATGAAGGGCAGATTCTCATTGGTCGTGCGTCTCACCTGGAAGGTGATGAGGTTATCGGCTGACGGTTTTGTGTATGACTCGCAGCTATTCACCACTATCGCCTCAAGGGCCTTGAGAATCAAATCAATGTCACTGATCAGCTCTTCATCCGCAATGCCCTCCTCATACTCCCCCTGCCATTGACAGCCTTTTTCTATGGCAACCTCTTTAAAATTACTCTCTGCGGCGGCAATGATGTCGCCGATAGTATTATGCTGCAGGCATGGTTTTGGTAGGCGAATAAAGCTATTGATGGAGTCGAGTAGGGCCTCAAGGTAGGAGGCCTCCTGCTTGATGGCGTTGATGCGTTTGCTGCATGTTTCTTTGCCGCTAATGCGGCGTACCAGGCCACCAATGACCATTACTGGGTTCCTGATCTGGTGGCTGATGTCATCCAGCAGGCGGCCCAGAAAAAAGAGACGTTCTGATTTGCGTAAGGTGCGTTCCAGGACCTTCATTTCACTGATATCATGGATAGTGAGGGCAAGTCCTTCCTCCTCATTGCTCCATTGAAATGCGGTGGCCGCGATAAGTCCTTGGAATGTGCTGTGGTCGCGGCGTCGCAACATGGATTCCCCTTCAAATTCACCGTTTTGCCTGGTGAGATGAAGGATGTTGGGGACGAGGATTTCTTTGTCATCATCCATGAAGAGCTCTGTAATGGGCAGGCCTTGCAATTGCGGGAGGTCTGTGGCAAACATTTTGGCAGCACGGCTGTTGGCAAAGATAATCTCTGCCTTGCTGTTAATCACTAAAATAGCATTTTGAACGATGTGCAGCAGATCCCCGTAGAGGGAGGGGGGGTAGTTATCGTGGCAGTCTTTCATGGGTGGTGCCTGAAGTATAGTTTTTTTTCTTAGGTCAGTACTCGCCTGCAAGGGGTACAATCAGAGCACGTTTCTAATTGCTATTTGAAATATATCACATTTCGATGATAGCTGTAAAATTTGTGAGTGTGCATCTATGTGGGGCAAATATTTCTAGTTTGTAACTGTTATTTGCGTCCTTCCAAGGCAGCCAGGTGACCAAATTGTTGCGCGACCTGTCTTTCTATGGTGGCCATTCTCTGCTGATTAAGGCCGAGTTCTTCTTCCACTGCCAGAATGGTGGCAGGTTTTGGCAGATCATTTTCATTGCTGTATGCCAGACTGAGATAATCTGCCAGGGAAACTATGGTTGTGAGCATACGGCATGCCTCACTGGCTTCCAGCGGAGCATGGTGCTGTTCTATGCAGGCTTGGAGAAGCGGTGGTAAATGCCATTTTTCGGCCAGCATTTGGCCAATGGTAGTGTGGTCACAGTCCAGATGCTGTTGTTCCAGAGCCAAGATGTCTTTGCCCTGACGAAATTGAGCCTCAATCCTTTCATATTTTTCAGGGAAGTGGAGAAGGTTGGCCAGGCGGCCAATATCATGGAGCAGACCACCAACAAAGGCCTCCTCGGGGGCAGGATAATGTACATTGCTCGCAATGATGCGGGCTGCAAGGCCACAGCCTTGGGAGTGATGCCATAATTCTGTGCTCAGCGTCTCAATTTTCTTGTCCCCTTCCGGGAAGAGGGAGCTGGTAGCGGCAGTAAGCACTAGGCTGTGGATGGAATTTGTGCCAGAGACCATCTGCAGCATAATTTCCATGGCACGATTGGCTGGTTTTGCCTGAACACCCGCATCTGTGAGGGTGACCAGCTGTTGCAGGTTGCCAAGCTGGGTTTTCATCTCCTCCCGTTCATCCACCCTGCCTGGTCGATGATGAGGTCATTTATTTTAAGATTACTTTTTATGTGATTTTCATAGGCCAGGGTGTCGGTAAATTTAAATTTTCCAGAGCGGCGTAGGAAGAATTGAAAAACCACCTCTTCCGTGGCCATGATAATGTCAGCCTGGATGGTGGCCATGGGGAAAAATTCAGGCTGCGCAGAACCTGACGACAGGAGAGATGTGTTTCTTTCTTGGCATTGATGACCTGTTGTAGCTGGCTGCGGTTAATGGTTCCTTTATGGAGCAGGGTACGCAACAGGGTGGTGTCAGCCCTGCTGGAGTGGGCATCAATCACAGCGCCATCCATGATGGAAATGGTCAATGGCTCAGAGTCATGGATGACTAAAATACCGTCCTGGTTAAAGGATGCCAGAAATGCCAGGAAGTAAGGTGGGTAAAAATTAGCCAGTTCGCCACGGTAGAACATGAGTTTCCTCTGAAAATGGGGTGCTGCCTGGGATACATATCATGCACATACTATTATAGGATAATCTTTCTCTGGCAGGCAAGCTGAAAGCTGCTGCGCTGAGCTTTTGCACTATTCATCTGTGATGCTATTTTCGAGCAGTGGCTCGGTGTTGCCCTTGTCTCACAGCCTGTCTCATCTCTCGTCTCAAATGTCTCGGTTTTGCTTCACTGAGACAGTCTCTCCTGTTTTATGCTCTTCGGTAGTGTCATTATTTTTACTGTGACAATATGTAGTTAATTAGTTGAGAGATTAAATAGCTAATTAATGGGCATTTTTTCTCCCTTTGACATGATTCAGTTCTCCAGCCACCAGAACGGTACGTACTTTGCTTAATGTCCTGATACTACAGTGAACTGTCCTTGCGGTGTCATGTGAGATCGCAAGGGTGAGATTATAACTTTTATATCCAGGTGAAAAAATGAAACCATCATGTATTATTCTGCTCTTGGCCCTTTTTGTCGGCATCAGCATGCCCCTTACCAGCACCTCGGCCATGGCCACTGAAGCAAGCACGGTGGAGGGAACCATTGTCATCCCTGATCCTGCTGATAGCGATAAGACTATTACCGGGCAGATGTTTTTCCCAAACCCCATGGATATGATGGGGCAGGGGATGGAGTCCGTCATGGGACCGATTATGGATCGGATGCTTGAGGCCATGCAGAAGATTCTTGATACCATTCTAGCCCTTTCAGATGATATTGGTAAAATGGCCGATCGTATCGGTGATTTTGGAGACAAAATTCTGGTCATGGCCGATAAGATCGTGGCTATGAGTGACAAGATGGGTGGTATGTCTGATAATGTGGTTGGGACGATGAACACTATGTCTGCCACCATCGAGACCTTGGCTAACTCCCAGGCACCAGTGGCCAATACCACCACTGTTTTGCTTACCTCACCTGCCATGAATGCTGAGATAAGCCGGATTGTCGCCCCCGTAATTACCATGAGCGGTGACTCCAGTCGCTATCTTCTCTATGTCTCCACCACTCAAACCTTCAGCGGTGGTCAGACTATGAGTATCCTGGTAAACGATACTAATTCCCTCGATGATGCCTGGCTGCAGGCCGTTGATGTCGCTGAAGGTGATTCCCTCTATCTGGCTGTTAAGGGCATTGATGAAGAAGACAAGGTTTCTGTCCTGTCCAACTCCGTTAAGGTTGTCCTGGTTGACTAGAGTAAATAAAACATTCACTTTTTATTTAGAGGAATTTTCAATGCGATTTTTTAAACTAGCCTGTCTCGCATTGCTCATCACTGTTAGTTGTCTGGGAGAGTTTGTCTTCGCCGCTCCGTCGGTGGAGATTTATGACCTGGATAATGAGTGTCTCACTCAGCAAAACGCTGAGCGCCTGCTACCCGGTACCAGAGTCGACCATGACAAGGATGACTATAGCCGTGCTGCGGCAGAGACCTTGAGTAATGCCTATTGGTTTTATAAACATTATTTTGACCGTAACTCCTTTGATGACCAGGGTATTGCCCTTAAGGTTTCAATTCATGCCCGTTTTGGTTTTAGTGGCCAGTGTAATGGCAATAATGCCATGTACGATAACAACAACAAGCGCTTCATGTTTGGCGACGGCGATGGTGAAATGATGTCGATGCCCGGCGGCGCTTTTGATCTGGTGGCCCATGAGTTTACCCACGGTGTTACCCATACTGAGTCTAATCTGACCTATAAGGATGAGTCTGGCGCTATAAACGAGGCTCTTTCTGATATCTTTGGCGTATCTGCCGAGATCTGGAAGGAGTCTGGTGGTAGCGAGGATGGTAACCCTGATACATTAATTATTACCGCCGATAGTTACAGTATGGGCGAGAGCATGGTTCCTGCTGGGTCTGATTCTGCCAACAAGGTGATTAGGTTGCTCAATGATCCCTCCAGCCAGACCGAAGATTATCCTGATACCTACCCGGAGTTTAAAAGTACGCTTTACATCAACGGTCAGGAGGTCTGTACCAAGGATTATGGCTGTGTCCATTTCAATATGAGCCTGCTTTCTTTAGCTTTTAATTTGTTGGCCGAGGGTGGTACTCATCCCCAGAATGAAAATGATGTGCAGGTCAACGGCATTGGCCTGGACAAGGCGTTGGAGATATACTACCACGCCTCCACCAATACCTTTACCAGCTCCACCGATCATAAACAGGCCAGATCCTTGCTGGCTAACTCTGCTAAGACTATCTATGGTGAGTGTTCGCCAGAGTGGCATGGTGTACAACGTTCTTTTGATGCCATTGAGGTTCCAGGTGACTGGACTCCATGTGGTGATGCAACAGACACTGATACTGGAGATACTACTTCTCCCGATAATGATGATAATGATGATAATGACGATACTGACACCACCTCTCTCTCTTCAGATAATGAGATGGCCAGTGAATTGTATGACATGGCTTCCTCTGTTAATAGTTCTGGTTCAGGCATTGGCTCCATGATTCAAGGCATACTGAAGGGTACCGGCGATATGGTGCAACAGGTTGCCTCGCTGGGAGCAGGTATGGCCGACAATATGATTTCCATGATGAACATGTTCGGTGGCGGTAATACCTCCTTTGGTAAGTTTCTGGCGGCAGGCCAGCAGATATGTAAGGCTGGCATGGAGATTTGTAAGGATGTTTTTGAGATGATGGGCCGTATCGGCGAGATGATCGTCCGTATGGCTGAAATGTCAGCTAAAATGTTTGAGGTAATGGGCCAGAATGTCGATATTATTTCTCGCCTGGACACAGGTGCCCAGGCAAGTACGGCTGCCATGCAGGGTATTGTTGAGTATCGCCAGCAACAGACCACAGCCCTGAACTTTAATCCTGATCCAGCCAGTCTGGCCCTGTTTGGTTTGACCATGGGGCAGGATGTTGAGCGGGATACGGCTCCGGAGTTCAGGTTAAGCAGTGGGGCAGAGAGTTATCGCCTATACCTTTCCTCCACCCCACTTATGGATCCTGACGGGGTTGCAAGTGTGGAGGTGTCTGCTGAGTTATCCTTGGACCAGGCCTGGTCACAACTGAGTGCTGATATCACCGATGGCGAGGTCTTTCTTGCTGCCCGCATTGTACGTGGCAACGGTTGGTCAGAGTTGTCAAACGTAGTTCGTCTTTCATTGACCACTGTGGTTGCCGATCAATGCGATAGCGATCATCCCGAACTCTGTGTCGATGAAACCAGCTGCCAGGAGCAGGGCCTTAATTGGTGTGACTCCAGCTGCCAGCAGGATGAATGTCCGCAGGTTGTAGAGATCTGCTCGCCAGAGCATCCAGAGCTTTGTGGTGATGAGAGCAGTTGCCAGGAGCAGGGTCTTAATTGGTGCGATACTGGTTGTGAGGTTAGCGATTGTGCGGATGACCCAGTTGTTAACCTTGCCCTGTGGGCGCAGGTGCGCAGTTCTTCCTACTATGGCCCGAGCTGGGTTCCTACCAATCTCGTTGATAATAATCAGCAGAGCAACTGGGTGTCCCGGCCCCTCTACTCCCCTTATCAGGAGGAGTGGCTTACCCTGGAATTGGCTGAGGTAAGTGAACTTAAACAACTGGTTATTCACTGGAACGGCGATGGTTTTGCCAGGGAATTTGCTGTCTTCATTGGTCAGAATGGCCAGTGGCAGATGGTGGCTGAGCAGGTTAAGCTCACAGCTGGCAGTACAGTGATTGAGTTGCCGAATAGCAGCACATCCAGTGTTCTTATTCGGATGCGCAACGGTTATAATATGCGCTGGTTTGATATAAATGAGGTTGAGCTTTGGTAAAAGGCCACTAGTGCTTGCATTAGGCCACCTTGAATAATTGCTATTTGTCCCGATTACTGCGTCACAGCAAAAAATAAAAATGCTCACATATCACTAATATGCCGCGCTTTTTATTTTTTACTGCTCCTTGTCCTCGAACCAGGTAAGGGGCCGCAGGGAGACTCCGAATATCTAATTATTCAAGATACCCATTAGATAAGCTCTACCCGTAATCACCAGGGCCATGCCAAAACAGGTATGGCCCTGGTCTTAGTGAATAATTATGAATAAAAATAAATGGTGGCTGCTCATGTTGCCAGCCGTTGCTCTTTTGGTCTTATTGTTGTTTTTTCCACCTGGTGGTGCAAGGGTAGGATATAATGGTGAAGCGCAAGAGCAGCAAGCTGATGACCAGGCCAGGTCCACCAGGCAAGGGCAGTCTGACTCAGCAATATTTATCGCCCAACAATTTCCGGCCCAACAGGGCCATAGCAACGAAGAAACTTTTTTCCTGGCCGCTGGCCAGGAGCCTATTCACCTAGCAGACCAAAAGGAGGTTAAATCTTTTATTCTGACGGCTGGGGTAGATTATTTTGATCTTGCCAGTTACGATGATTTACAGGAGTTAACCAGCAAGCAGGATGCGTTGGGCAATCACTATTATAAATTTCAACAATTATATAAGGGGCTGGAGGTCTTTAACCGCCAGTTGGTGGTGCAGACCAGCCCGGATCAGCAGTTTGTGATGTTGAGTGGGCAGTTCCATGGAGGTCTTGATCTGGCCAGCGAGGCAGGGCTTAAAGGGGCCGATGCCCTGGAGATTGCCTTGTCACAACTGCCGGAATCCCCTTTGGCTTCCCCAGAGATTATTAGCCCACCGCAACTGTTAATTCACGTTGGCACAGGTGAAGCCGTTTTGGCCTATGTAGCCGCAGTGGCCTACGAGGTGGAGCCGAACCTGGAGCTACCTCCCCTGCTGGCGCAGGAGGTCGGGGCTGGTCGCGATGAAAAGATCTTTATTGATGCCCATACCGGTCGACTTCTGGAGTTGATTGCCAATAACTGACCTTGCCCTAGTGGCTGGAAAGCGGTTTGTTTTTTCTGTTAATTGGGGTATGTTTCAGGTGTTCGTTCAGCCGCCAGCTTCTACCGGTTTAACGATAGCCCCTCTCTTCATAATTCGAAATTGGTCGGTTCGTTGTTGCTAGTGTTTGGTTAACTTTGAAGTGTCATATTGATGTCATGCTGACGCAGGAGATGCTTATGCTGAAAAAATGTTTTGTGGCTTTGCTGTTCATGTCTGTTTTGGTTCAACCCGTTCTGGCAGCTGACTGTGTAGAGCTTATTGAAAACTCGTGCACTACCTGTCATTCTACCCAGCGTATCTGTGACCGTATTGGTGACTATTAAAGTGGGGAGTGGTGGAATACCACAACCCGAATGGTTTCCTATTCAACAGACCTGGATGACGACAAACAAAAAAAGTATTGGACAGTCTGGAGTCGCTAGCGAAGGAAGCGATTACCGTATGCCAGAAAAAATAAAGTGATGGGAGTGATAGATGCGGAATAGTTTGGTGCGGATATGTGCGTTGCTGATGGTAATGACTGGCTTGCTTGCGGGCTGTAGCAAGACGAATTTGGTTAATAGTTGGCATGATGAGCAGTACAATGGCCCTCCTCTTACTAAGGTGATGGTTGTTGCCATGCTGGATAAGGACATCAACCGTCGTTTCTTTGAGACCTCCTTTGTTGACAAGGTCATCCGTGAAGGGGGCAATGGTGTTGCAAGTTTTCGTTATATGGAAAATTTGGCTGAATTTAAAGACCGGCCAAAACTGGTTGCTGCAGTTGAAAAATCAGGTGCCGATGCCTTGCTGATTGTCTCTGTCAAAGGGGTTCATGAGGAGGATATTCACACCCAAGGCTACTTCTCATGGCAGCCAATGGGCTATGCGAGGGGATATCATGGCTATTATTCCCAGGCCTATACTGCTCGCTATGTCCCGGGCCGCAATCTGGTGAATCGGGTGGTGCAGCTGGAGAGTCGGGTCTATGCGGTGGAGGGTGAAAAGTTGGTCTGGGGTGGCCAGACCGAGAGCTTTAATCCCACCTCGATCAAGCGCGCCGTAAATCAGCTCGTCGATGTAATTATTGATGATATGCAGGATGCTGGTTTGATTTAAGGGTGTCTTGACTAACAGCTGTCAGCTAATTGTTGATTAATGCGGAAATTTACCAGCTTACGATTTGTAAAGGATCATCAACATAAAATAGGCCAGGTGCGGCGTTTTTTGCCCGCCCTGGCCTTTATTGCAGGCTTTGGCTGGGACTCTATTACCCTGGGGCGGGTTGTTCTTGTCCTTGATCTGTGGATTTTGGCAGGGTACTACCTGGGAGCAGGTGTTGTCCTTGCTCTCCTTTCCCGGCAGATTTTACCGCCCTGGCGTCTTCGTCTGCGTCTGCTGGTACAGTTTTTTTTCGGTGGTCTGTTCAGCGCACTGGTTGTCCTTTATTTCAAAAGTTCCGGGGGCATTGTCACCTTTTGTTTTGTTATTTTATTGGTTTTGCTGCTGGTGGCCAATGAGTTTTTAGAGAAACGTTACGAGAGTCATCAGTTGAGTTGGACCCTGTTCACCATCTGCGGCATCATGTTACTCAACTTTTTATTGCCCCATCTCTTCCACTCTGTCCACCCTGGCTGGTTTTTTCTCAGTACCTTCATTGGTCTGGCCGCCGTGATTGGCCTGCGCCGTCTTTTGGCAGCAGAGATCAAAGAGGTGCATCTTCCTGGAAATCGCACCTTCTGCTATCGTGATAATTGGCTTGATATGGTTCCGGCCATGATTGCTGCCACCTTGCTTATTATTCTTTATATCGCCCATCTCATCCCACCTGTCCCTTTGGTCTTGAAGGAACAGGTGCTCTGCCATGATCTTCAGCGCCAGGGGGATCAGTACAGTTGTCAGCAGGAGGTGCCTGGATTTTTCAATCGCCTGGGATTACGCCAGCAACGTGTCCATTATACAGATGCTGAAAAGATATATTGCCTGGTTGCTGTTTTTGCCCCAAGTCGGGTCACGGTGGACCTGGAACAGCGCTGGTGGTGGTGGGATGAGGTCAAGAATGTCTGGCAAGGCCGCGGTACAGTGGCTCTGCCCATGACCGGTGGCAGGAAGCAGGGGTGGCGGACATATTCCTTTATCCGTCAAAGTGTGGAGCCTGGCAAGTGGAAGGTGGAAACCGCCGTGCAGGGTGGCGCTGTGTTGGGCTATAAGCGTTTTGTCTTGCTGGAGGCTGAGGGTGGAAAGCAGAAGAAAAGACGTGAGTTTCGCTTGTAAGCGGAGAGCATTTACAGGGTGAATGTTTGGGGATTTATTACAGGTGTGGAGAGGGCGAGACGCGAGGCCCCATGGTTTAGCCAATAGAGAGGAGGGCTGAACCATGGGAGAAAGTTTAGAACTTATTAAGATGCCATGGCTTTCAGGCGATGAAATACAGCCACAGGGCGACTGACCTTGGTCTTGCGCCAGGGCAGCGTGAGGATTTTTTTCTTTTTGGGTCTTACCATCGTCACTATAGGAAGGGCTGCTAATTTTTTGCGGTTTTTTTTGTTGAAGACAACAGGCATCTTCATTGTTTTGATGCTACTCTTAACCATTTCTAGGGGACTTTTCTTTTTTTTCTTCAGGCCAGACAGCAGGGTTTTAACGTTCATGGATGCATCCTCCAGGTTTCAGGGTCTCCCCTTTCATGAAATGTGATTTCCCTTGGATGCCTTTTGGCATTGCTTTGCATCCCTGGGCGTTGGAAACGCTTTCATCGCACTGCTGTTCTAAAAGATGCGCACTGTTGGCGAAAAGTTCAAATTTTTTTACTATTAGTTGATTTTTGGGGGCACCAAACCCCTCAAACAAATTATACCGGGGCCCGGTAACGGCGCATGCGGACACTCATCAGGATACCGATACCTGCCATACTGGTGAGTAAAGATGAGCCGCCATAGCTGAAGAGGGGTAGGGGCATGCCCACAACTGGCAGCAGGCCCATAACCATGGCCAGGTTGACAAAGGCCTGCCAGAAGAGCAGGGAGACTACGCCAACACAAAGTAAGGTGCCGAATTTATCGCGGGAGGAGAGGGCAATATTGAGTCCCCAGAAGATCATGGTGAAGTAGATGGCGAGAAATATCATGGTGCCGAAGAAACCAAATTCCTCTGCCCAGATGGAGAAGGCAAAATCAGTATGACGTTCGGGCAGGAAATCAAGATGGCCTTGGGTTCCTTGTAGGTAGCCCTTGCCAAACTTGAGGCCACTGCCCACTGCTATTTTGGATTGGGTGATATGATAGCCGCTGTCAAGGTTATCTGCCCCGGGGTTAAGAAAGGTTTCAATGCGTTGGCGCTGGTACGGTTTTAAAAAATATTTCCAGCCCACGAAAATACCAAGTAACCCTCCACCAGTGAGGGTGGCCAGGGTTGACCATTGCAGTTTAACAAAGAGGGTCAGGGAGATGAAGACAAAGGCCAGCATCAGGGCGGTGCCTAAATCAGGTTGCATGACAATGAGCACAAAGGGCAGGGCAGTAAGAACAATGGGTACCAGTAGTTCTTTCAGGGTGAAGCCCTTACCGGTATCTTTGCGGAAATAATAACTGGCTAAGGTGATAACCAGCATGAGTTTGGCTGGCTCCGAGGGTTGCAGTCGGAAAAAACCAAGGTCAATCCAGCGCTGGGTGCCCACATGACTACGGCCAAAAATTAGGGCAAAGAGGAGCAGGGAGATAATTGCGACATAGATGAGATAGTTCATCTCCACCAAGATACGATAATCAAAACTGACAATGATGAAGATGGCGGCAAAACCCATAATAAAGAAGTAGAGTTGCTTGATGAATACCGCAGAAAAGGCCTGGCCTTCGGTATAGGTAGCGCTGTAGAGATTGGCCAGACCAAAGCCAGCTACGGCACAGACGAGACCAAGAAGAACCCAGTCGAAATTTTGGATGAGACGGCGATCAAATCGAAGCATGATACACTCGTAGGAAGCTCATTAGTAGGCAGATAAGCGCAGCGAAGTAAGATTTCGAACGCCCAGGCAGTTACCAGACAAAGGAAGAACATATATCACGTCAGACAGCACACTGGGCGAGGCTGACAATCATAATGGCAGCATCTTACCCTAAAGAGGGAGGCAAAGACAACCGTGCTGTGTAACAGATGGAAAAAATCTCTAAAACCAGGGTGTTATTACGTTTATATAATTTTACAGGGCATGGATCTCGCTGCTATAGTGGAATATGTCTTTTTTCTCGCAACATACCGAGCAGGTGGTGAGTCAACTAGCCACCTGCTCCAGGGGCTTAGCACAGGAAGAGGCTGGCCGTCGTTTCTTGGGCGCCTATCTTCTCTACACAGCCCTTAGGCACGGAAGGAGAAAATTGCCTTGAAGCTCCGCACTCACCTCTTCATTCTTTTCTTGGTTATTTTACTGCTCTTTGCCATGGTCTTTGTTCTGGTCAAGAATGGCATTGTCTTGCGCAGTTTTAAGGAAATAGAATATTCCCTGGCTGTCAAGGAGATGGAACGGGTGGTGGCGGCTCTAGAACAGGAGGAGGCTGCGTTGCGGGGTTTTGTCAGCGATTGGGGGGAGTGGGATGATAGCTACGCCTTTATACAGGATGCTAATCAAGAATTTATTGCCTCGAACCTTCTCCTGGAGACGTTTTATTCCTCAAAAAATGATCTTATCTATTTTGTTGCTTTGAATGGTCGGGTGGTGTGGGGACGCATCTATGATGTGGACGAGGAGAAGGATGTCGCCCTTGATCTTTTTTCCCGTGAGGCCATTTCTCCCGATAGTTTGTTTCTGCAACATTCTGAAAAACAGTCCGCCTCCCGCCTACTCCTAACTAGTCATGGCCCTATGTTCATTGCCTGCATTGATATGCAACCCTCAAGTGGTAGCGGGAAATCCCGTGGGACACTGGTTATGGGTCGTTTTCTTGATGAGCCAATGTTAGACAGGCTGCGTATCCAGACCCGTGAGTCATTTCAGGTATGGCCAATGTCTGCGGTTGGTTCCGATAGCGTGCTGGCAGAAATGGCAGCTCGGCTGAGTCAGGATGGTGGGCCACTTGTGGTGGAGGTGGATGACTCCATGCTGCATCTCTACACCCGCTACGATGATCAGCCAGACAAACGCGGTCTCCTTATTCGGGTAGATGTTCCCCGCCACATGATGGCCCAGGTGAACCGTATCGTTTCTCTAGCAGGATTTATTTTTTGTACCGCTGCAGCGATTTTGCTTTGTGTCGCCTCTGTGGTGGTGCGACGTTTGATTGTGCTGCCATTGCAGGAAATGGATAGGGCTGTGGGGGGGATTCGTCAAAATAATGACTTGGCACGGCGTCTCAGCGGTGATGGTGCCCAGGAAATAAATAGCCTGATTAGTCAGTTTAACGCTTTGCTGGCTCAGTTGGAAGTGAACAGGAATAATGAAATATCTATCCAGAAGGATCTGGTCCAGGCCCGTCAAAGGGCCGAGCAGGCTACTGCAAGTAAGGCTGATTTCTTGGCCAATATGAGTCATGAGATCCGTACTCCCATGAATGGCATTATTGGTTTAGTTGAATTGGTGCAGCGTACCCCCTTGAACGATAAGCAGCACGATTACCTCCAAAAACTATCCCATTCCTCCAAGTTGTTGCTCTCCATTATTAATGATATCTTGGATTTTTCCAAGATTGAGGCCGGAAAGATGGAGTTTGAAGAGATTTCTTTTGAGCTCCAGGAGGTTTTGGATACATTGGCCACCGCTTTGAGCCTGACCTGTGAGGAAAAGGGCTTGGAGCTCCTCTTTGATGTGGCTGAGGTTCCCACTTATTTGCGGGGCGATCCCCTGCGTCTTGGTCAGGTGTTGATTAATTTGGTCTCCAATGCGGTTAAATTTACGGACCAGGGGCAAATCGTTGTCACGGTAAGTTGTCATGCCGGGGAGGCACAGCCTGGCCAGGTGCTACTGGAGTTTTCTGTCCAGGATAGTGGTATTGGCCTGAGCGCCACCCAGGCCAAGGCCATTTTCAGGAGTTTCAATCAGGCCGATATCTCCACCACCCGTAAGTATGGTGGTACTGGTCTGGGGCTGACTATTTGTTCCTATCTGGTGGAGATGATGGGAGGAGAGATCTGGGTGGATAGCACCCTTGGCCAAGGGAGTACCTTTACCTTTACGGTGCGTTGTGGTTTGCAGAGCACATTAGGAGAGACAGAGGCTCTGTGCCCGGCAGCCCTGATGGGGAGCAGGGTGCTGGTGGTGGATGACAATCCGGTGGCCTTGCGTATCCATGGCCGCTTGCTCTCTTCCCTTGGTTTTACTGTAAGCGAGGTTTCTTCAGGGGCAGAGGCGTTGTCTATTTTGGCAGATGCCTCGGGAGGAGAGCCGTATCGACTGGTACTGCTTGATTGGAAGATGGCAGGAATGGATGGCATAGCCACTTCTCAAGGCATCCAGCGTCTTGAGCTGGAGGTGGTGCCAAAGATTATTATGGTCAGTGCCTATGGCAGGGTGGAGGAGATCGGCGAGACGGCAGCAGCTGGCATAGCTATTCACCTGCTCAAACCTATTACCACCTCCATACTGTGCACTGCCATCAAGGATGTGTTTGGGTTGGCGACCAAGACCACGCAGATTATCGACCCTGTTCCAGCCCCTCTATCCCTGGCCGGAGTTAGGGTGTTGCTGGTGGATGATGTGGAGGTGAATCAGCTGGTGACCCAAGAGTTATTGGAGCAGGCTGGTTGTCAAGTTGTGGTGGCTGACAACGGGCTGGATGCCATTACCTTCGTGCGTGAGGCCAGTTCACCCTTTGATTTGATTCTTATGGATATTCAGATGCCTGGCATAGATGGTTTTGAGGCCACCAGGCGTATTCGTAGTCTGCCTGGTTCTTCATCCTGTGACTTCAGCCAGCTACCCATCATTGCCATGACCGCCCATGCCTTAGCTGAGACAGGTGACAAGTGTTTTGATGCTGGTATGGATGATCATCTTGCCAAACCAATTTCTCCTGAGAGCTTGTTGGCTATGGTGGAGAAGTGGGGCACCTAAGGGGTTAGGAATTGACTCAACACCTTAGCAACCGTTTCAGGCAGGTCATACAGCTTGAGTTATGGTCTTTATTGTTACTGTTCAGGGTTAAAACCCTCGCTTTTAGGCGAGAAGTATTTTGCTAGCAGCTGATTTTTCTGTTTCTGAATATCGAGGTCACAAGAAATGTCGAATAATGAAGGGTGAATGTTATCTTAATTAAGAAAAGTACCTTCCTTCGACATTCGATATTTCTGGTGACCTCTGCGGTTCGCTGTCCCAGGGAAACCGGCTAAGCCGGTATTGCTGGACTTCTCGGAGTCTCGATATTCTCGCTTACCGGTCCGTGAGGTTAAACCCACCGGTTTCAAACCGGTGGTTGTTTAGTTATTCTTGGTCTTTTTTCTCCTCTGTACTTGGTTTTAACGAAAAATATTTTTCCATAATAGCTTTAGCAATGGGGGCGGCGGCAGAGCCACCATGGCCGCCATGTTCGTTTAAAACTGTGATGGCAATCTGTGGCTTGTCAGCCGGGGCAAAGCAGGTAAACCAGGCATGATCCCTGAATTTAAAGGGGATATCTTCTTCTTCAACGTCTTTGAATTTGGCTAGATGGACAACCTGAGCGGTGCCAGTCTTGCCAGCCACCTGTATTTTTTTAAGGCGTGCCTTTTTAGCGGTGCCATGCTTGTCCTGCACAGCGCCAACCATACCTTGCTTGATTAACTCCAGCTCTTCTTCTGTGGCAAAGGCCTGGCTTGTTTCCTCTGGCGGGAAATCTTGGATGACGGTGCCGTCCTGATCCAAGATGGATTGTACCAGCTTGGGCTTAAAGATACGGCCGCCATTGGCCAGGGCTGCTGTCATACGGCATATTTGTAACGGTGTGGCTAGATTAAAACCCTGGCCAATAGAGACTGATACCGTCTCACCCTGTTGCCATCCTTCCTTTTTCTTGCGTCGTTTCCACTCCTTGGTGGGAACCAGACCTCTTTTTTCATTCTCCAGAATGATGCCTGTTTTCTCACCAAGTCCCAGGCTCTTGGCGTAGATGGCCAACTTATCTACCCCTACTTCCTGTCCCACATGATAGAAATAGACGTCACATGACTCAGCAAGGGCTTTATGCAGATTTACTGTGCCGTGGCCCCATTCCTTCCAGCAGCCGTAACTGCGGCCATGAAGTTTAAAGGAGCCGTAACATTTAAAGGTGGTATCAGGGGTGATTACCTCTTCCCGCAGGCCCGCAATGGCAGTAATCATTTTATAGGTCGAGCCAGGGGGGTATTGACCCTGAAGGGTTTTGTCTAGCAGTGGATTAAGTGGGTTGTTAACCATGGCATCCCAGGCTTTTTGGGAGATGCCGCCGATGAACTCTTCAAGATGCAAGGATGGGGCGCTGGCGAGCACCAGCAGGCGGCCGGTATTGACCTCCATGACCACCACCGCGCCTGATTTTCCCTCCATGGCCTTTTGCGCTACCTGCTGAAGATCAAGATCCAGGGTGAGTTGCATGTCATGGCCAGGAAGTGGTTCGCGCAGCATGATCTGTTTTTGCTCCATACCATGCACATCCACCTCAAAGAGGCGAACACCTTTCTCTCCACGCAATGTATCCTCAAAGATTTTTTCCAGGCCTGTTTTACCGATCTGGTCGCCGCCACTGTACTCCCTTTCGTTTTTTCCTTTCAGCTCTTTTTTGCTGATTTGGCCAAGATAGCCAATGAGGTGAGAGGCAAGGTTGCCGTAAATATAATTACGTGACGGCATGGCCTCTATGCGGATTCCTGGTAATTCCAGACGATGATTTTCGATGAAGGCCACGGTTTCCCAGTTTACGTCTTCTTTGAGGCGGAGAGGGACATAGTTGGGGCGGCTCCCCTGTTTGCGAATGCGTCCTAACAGAATCGAGATATCTTCGTGTAAAATAGTGGACATGCGGCGCAGAATCAGTTCAGGGTTTTCGGCATCCTCCCTAATCCATAGGATGTTGAACAGGGGTCGATTACTGATAATGATTCGGTTGTGGCGATCAAGGATATTACCGCGTGGTGCAGTGATCTGTAATTCCCGTACCCGGTTATTACGCGCCATGTCGGTATATTTGTCACCTTCATAAATTTGTAGGTACCAAAGGCGCGCCACCAGAATGGCAATAAAGGTGACCATGATGCCGGTGC
>JAOZSN010000037.1:7959-21059 GCA_029939635.1 Deltaproteobacteria bacterium | reverse complement strand
CACCCATGGCATCATAATTACCTAACTGGTAATGACATTCGCCAAGTTGTCAGCCACCTGTGAAGATGCCGGCAGCACCTTCAGCAAAGCCACGTAAAATAAAACTAGGATCAATGCGACCGGTACACATGACCCGGATGGTCCGCAGGTTGGGTGGATACTGGTAGCGTGATACGCCAGCGGCATCAGCCGCAGCATAACAACACCAGTTACAAAGAAACCCTAGTATCTTGGGGTTATATTCACTCATTAGAATTTCCTCAGTCAGAAATAGAAATAGTCTTCTATTTCAAAGTTTACGGTTAGCGATTTACAGTTTACGGTTGAAGGAAATGACCTTTATTAAAGATCCTTCCGCTCACCGGCAACCGTAAACAGTAAACTGTAAACTGTTTTTTAAACTTCTTTACATCTCACCAAAGGCAGTAATCTGGGCATTAATTTGATCCTGGGTAAAGCCGCCCATATCAATAGCCATGGTGGGACAGCGCGAGGCACAGATACCACAGCCCTTACACGAAGCTGCCAGGGTTTCAGCCTTACGCTTCTTACCTATCTTCAACATCTGAATAGCACCAAAGGGGCAGACAGCTGTACAGATTCCGCAGCCAATACAGGCATCCTTATCAACCTCAGAAACAATGGGAGCGACCTTTACATTGCCTTTAACCAGAGGCATAGCAGCCTTACCGCCAGCAGCCTGCGCCTGGACAATGGTCTCATCGATGGGCTTTGGTGAATGGGCCAAACCGCAGACATAAACACCATCTACCGACAATTCAACCGGCCGTAATTTCACATGGGCCTCAAGAAAGAACTCATCAGCAGTAAGAGGTGCTTTCAAGAGCTTAGACAGGGTCTCAGTACCATCGGGCACAATGCCAACAGAAAGAACAATGGCATCTGGATTGGTGGTAACCGTATCCTGTAAAATCGGGTCAAAATAGCTAACCACTATTGACTTGCCACTCTTTTTAACGGCAGGTTTTTTCTTCACCTCATAGGGGATGAAGATGACACCTTTCTTACGTGCCTCACGATAAGCATCCTCAGCATAACCATAGGTACGCAAATCACGATACAGAACAATAATCTGAGAAGCAGGATTAATCTCCTTGATCTTCAAGGCATTTTTCACGGCCTGATTACAACAGACCTTGGAGCAATAGTTAAGATCATCACCACGACTTCCAGCACATTGAATCATCACTACGGAATCCGGAGCACGATTCTTGGCCTTACCAGCTAACTTGGCCTCAAGATCCAACTGGGTCATCACCTTCTTAGCCTTACCCAGCATGAATTTCTTGGTACGATGTTCGCTACCACCGGTGGCCAAGACAATCACACCATGATCAATGGTCTTTTCTACGGTTTTCTTGCCCTTCTTAGTGGCAATGACCGAGGAAAAATTACCGATGAAGCCAGATGCCGTGGCCAGCTCTGTATTGGTGTAGATGGAAATATTTTTACTCTTCTTCACCTGAGCCTGTAAATCGCTAAGCAAGACAGCGGGATCATCACCCCACATGGTTGACTTGACCCTGGCCAGATTACCACCAAGCTTGGCGGTTTTTTCCAACAGATGAACCTCAAAGCCTTGATCAGCCATATTAAGGGCAGCAGTCATACCTGCAGCACCACCGCCAATTACAATGGCTCCACTGGTGACCGGTACCGTCAACTCAGGCATAGGTTTATTATGGCGGGCCTTAGCCACACCCATACGCGTCAGATCCATGGATTTTTCCGTGGCCTTATCAGGTTCCTGAGCATGACACCAGGAACAGTGGTCACGAATATTAACCATCTCAAAGAGGGATGAGTTAAGGCCAGCATCCTTCAAGGTCTCTTGAAAGAGCGGCTCATGGGTGCGCGGCGAACAGGCTGACATAACGATACGATTCAACTTATGCTTCTTGATCTTCTCCTTGATAACCTCTTGGGTATCCTGGGAGCAGGCATACATGGTCTCGCTGTAATAGGCGACATTTTCCATTTCACCAGCATATTTGGTGACCTTAGGAACATCAACCACACTGCCGATATTAATACCACAATGGCAGACAAAGACACCGATACGGATCTCATCATCATCGGTTACTGCTTGTTCTTCAGGATAGGTCTTAACCACATAGCCAGCATTACGCTGCTCCTTCATTACTGCTGAAGCAAGGGCAGCAGCACCGGAAGATTGGGTAGCTGACTCTGGAATATCCTTAGGGCCCTGAAAGGCACCAGCCACAAAGATACCATCACGGCTGGTGGCCAGAGGATTAAAGGTCTCAGTGGCAGCAAAATCATACTTATTCAGATCAAAATCACCGATCTTGGCTAATTTGCCAGCATCTTTTGGTGACTCCAGACCAACAGAGAGAACTACCATATCAAAGGGTTCAAAACGATGCTCACCGTCCATAGTGGCATAGGTCAGCTTAATCTGCCTACCCCAGCCCATGACGTCAGCAACCTTGGCGCGGACAAATTTGATACCAAACTGTTCTTCAGCGCGGATACGAGCCTGATCAAAATCCTTACCCTGGGTACGGATATCCATATAAAAAATAGTGATCTCGCAATCAGGATCATGCTCTTTAGCGACCATGGCCTCCTTAATGGCATACATACAGCACACCGAGGAGCAATATCCGTTATCACAACCAATATCACGAGAACCAACGCACTGGATAAAGGCCAAGCGCTTAGGATGTGACTTGTCAGAGCAGGTTACATGGCCCTCAAAAGGACCAGAGGCATTAGTCATGCGCTCAAACTCAATGGAGGTAACCACATCTGGGTGCTTACCATAGCCAAATTTAGCCAGGGTCTCTTCAGAGATCTTACCAAAGCCAGGAGACATAATCACGGCGCCAACCTTTAATGTCTTTTTCTTAGGCTTCTGAGAAAAATCAATGGCATGGCTACGGCAGGTGGGGACACAGATCTGACAGGTCTCATGCTTGATGAAAAGACATGCATCAGGATCAATATAATAGGTAGCAGGTACTGCCTGCGCGTAATCAATATGAATAGGTCTTGTGATGGAAAGACCCTCATTATAACTATCACTCAGATGACGTGGACAATACTGGGTGCAGAGACCACAGGCTGTACATTTATCCGCATCAATATAACGGGGACGCAGATTCAACTTGGCAGTAAAATCTCCAGGTTGGCCATCAATGGCAAGAAGATCAGCGTTGCTTACAATTTCGATATTTGGAGACCGACCGGCCTCAACGAGCTTAGGCGCCAGGATTCAGAGCGAGCAGTCGTTGGTCGGAAAGGTCTTATCCAACTGGGCCATGGCGCCGCCAACAGCCGGCCCCTTTTCCACCAGATAGACATAGTAGCCAAGATCGGTGAGATCCAAGGCCGCCTGGACGCCAGCAATACCACCGCCGACCACCATGACTGAACCTGATCCACTATCCTTTGTCTTTGCCATAATAAACTCCGTTATATTCTCTAACTTCTATATTAGCGGGAACACAGTTCATATTCCCATAGTTTACGGTTTACGGTGTACAGTTTACGGTTCAAGGATGCCATCCAAAGAAAGCCCCTGTCCATTAACCGGTAACCGACAACCGGTAACTGGCAACTTGTTTAAGCCGGTAACTCTTGTCCCAACACATCCACCTTGATCGCACAGAGCTTATACTCTGGAGTACGTGATAATCTGTCCAAGGCATCTAGAGTAAGCAGGTTAACCAGGGTCTGGTGATGGTTATAGGTGGTAAAAATTGTCCCTGCCTGGGAACGATCCGTAATGGTGGATCGAATCTCAATGGAACCGCGCCGAGAAGTGAGACGCAGCCAATCACCCTCTTCAATACCAAGGCGCTGGGCATCATCAGGATTGACCTCAGCAAAGGCCTCTGGACTGATAACATCCATTTCCTTGGTCTTTCCTGTCATGGAGCTGAAGTTATAGCGTGCTATATCACGCCCCGTAGTAAACTGCATGGGGTACTCTTCATCAGCCGGCTCAATTGGTGGCGTATACGCCTCAGGAATAAAAAGACCACGACCACGGGTAAATGATTCTGTATGCAACACTGCAGTACCAGGATGGTTCTCATCAGGTACGGGCCATTGCAGACCAACCTCCTCCAAACGCTCATATGTGATACCGGCATATTGCGGTAGTAAATTACGAATCTCCTCAAATATATCCTCTGGGGAGTTATAATCCATCTCATAGCCCATACGTTGGGAAAGCTCACAGAATATCTGCCAATCAGGCTTAGCTTCACCTGGAGGATTTACGGCCTTACGAACCCGCTGCACACGACGCTCGGTGTTGGTAAAGGTACCATCCTTTTCAGCAAAACAGGCGCCTGGCAGAACAACATCAGCGGCCTTAGCTGTGTCGGTGAGAAAGAGATCCTGCACTACGACAAAATCGGCCTTATCAAGAGCCTTGATAACATGGCTGATATTAGGATCCGCAATGGCTGGATCCTCACCAAAAATGTAGACGGCACGAACATCACCATCAAGGACATTATCCCACACCTCAGTAGCAGGTTTACCAGGCCGACGCGGTAGGGTTACCTTCCACATCTTCTCAAATTTATCAATGATATCAATACTGCCTAAGGCACCGTAGCCTGGCAGAGTATTGAACAAGGCACCCATATCACAGGCACCCTGAACATTGTTCTGACCACGAAGGGGATTACAACCACCGCCAGCTACACCGACCTTACCACAGAGCATGGAGAGGTTAGCGATAGATTTAACCCGATCAGTACCGGAGACATAATGGGTAATACCCATACCATGATAGATGGCATGGCGGCCCTCAGCAGCAAAGGCACGGGCAACCTCAAATAGTTGCTCCGCAGGTACACCAGTAATTGACTCAACATGGGCTGGCGTATATTCCTTAACCAGACGTTGCAACTCGTCAAAATCCTCGGTGCGATCCTCAACAAATTTCTTATTCCACAAATCCTCCTCAACAATGATATGCATCAGACCATTAAGGAAGGCTACATCAGTACCAGGCTGAATGCGCACCCAGATATCAGCGCGCTTGGCTAGCTTGGTGTGACGGGGATCAACAACTATTAATTTTGCGCCACGATCAACGGCCTGATGGACACGAAGGCCAATGGTGGGATGGGAGGTATCAGGGTTGGAACCGATCATCAAAAACAGATCAGTATTAGCCGCATCATTAATAGAGTTGGTCATTGCGCCGCTGCCGAAGGTGAGGGCCAAACTGGCCACCGTGGGAGCGTGTCAGAGTCGAGCACAATGATCAATATTATTGGTGCCTATGGCGGTACGCATAAATTTCTGCATGAGGAAATTTTCCTCATTGGTAGCTCGAGCACAGGAAAAACCGGAAATGGCATCAGGGCCGTACATAGCCTTAATATCAAAGAAATTTTTAACAATAACGCTATAGGCATCTTCCCAGGTGGTCTCCACCAACTGGCCATGCCTGCGCACCAAAGGCTTTGTGAGACGCTCCTTGGACTGAACAAACTCATGGGCAAAACGACCCTTGACACAGAGCGCCCCATAATTGGGAGCAAGATCATCCTCTGCACTCACCTCCATCAGAGTATCACCCTTGACCTTGAGAAGTAATTGGCAACCAGCACCACAATAAGGACAGGTGGTACGAACCTCCTTCATCTCCTCATAGTTAAGGGGCACCATGGTAGCACGCTTGGTCAGAGTGCCAGTGGAACAATGATCAACACAGCCACCGCAATTAACACAGTTATCCTTAAAAGTTAGCTGGATACCAAGGGGTTGCATCTGCTCATCAAGCTTATCGTAGGAAAGTTCCAGGGCATCATAATCACAGCTATTGACGCAACGTTGACAATAGATACATTTATTGAGATCAACGGTGATAACAGGATGAGATTCATCAACGGTATAGATGGGCTTAGTACCCATACCGGTCTTATTGATATTAACCTTGAGCTCGCTATCAAGCTGTTTTAGATCGCATTTGTCAAAGGCCTTGCAACCACAGGCAAGACACCGATCAGCTTCACGTTTTGCCATCTGCTCAGAAAAACCGAGTTTAACCTCGTCATAATCCTGGACTGCAATCTCTGGTGGCCGGGTGGGCATCTTCTCACGCAGGGAGATACCAATACCGTCGAAATTGGCCATGGCAACCTTATCAAAGCTTTTACCACGGGTGAAGTTAAAGCGATCATCAGCAGGCTCTTTCTCCTCTCCAGTAATAAAGGAGTGGATATTATTGGCAGCCTTTCGTGCTGAGACAACAGTCTGGATAACAGTACGAGGACCAGAGGCACAATCGCCAGCAGCATAAACACCAGGAATATTGGTGAGGAAGTCACGGGGCGAGGCCTTAATGGTATTCTTGGGGGTCAGGGCCAGCTTCTCTTCTAATTCTCCACCAGTAAAACCATCCTCTGTGGCCATCTGGCCAAGGGAAGAAATAACAGTATCAACGGTGAGGGAATTATTAGAATTAGGAATGGCCTCAGGTTGGCGCACACCACGATCATTTGGTTCGCCAAGACGCATACGAACTAAATCAAGCTTTAAGGCACCGTTATCATCAGAGACCTGCACAGGCGCGGCCATGAGTAAGAATTGTACACCCTCGCCAGTGGCCTGCTTAATGACACGCTGGTTAGCGGACATCTCCTCCTGGGCCCGGTGATAAATAACCGTAACCTGGTCAACACCCTGCCTGAGAAGACAACGAGCAACCTCCAAGGCGATGTTATTACCACCGATTACAGCAGCAGTCCGGCCATAATCACGGGTACAACCAGTGGCCACGTCCTTTAAGAAGGAAGCCGCATGCTGAACCTGGGGCAGTTTACACCCGGGCACATCAAGACGCTGATCAACGCCAGCTCCTGTAGCTATGAGGATGGCCTCATAGCCCTGATCCTTGAGATCCTGCAGGGAAAAATCTTTGCCCCATTTCTGGGAAAGCTTCACCGAAATACCCATGCGCATGATCATGTTGGTCTCATAATCAAGAATATCACGGGGAATCTTATAATCGGGAATGCCGTAGCGCAGCATTCCGCCAAGCTGGGGATTAGACTCGAAGATGGTAACATCATGGCCCTTGCGAGCCAGATAAAAACCAGCTGTCATACCACCAGGACCGCCACCAATAATTGCCACCCGCTTATTAGTATTTGGCTCACGGGGAATGCGCAGATCAATATGGTTGGCCATGCACCAGTCAGCAACAAATCGTTTGAGATGGTTAATGGAGACAGGCTCATCAACCAGGATACGACGACAGCGAGTCTCACAAAAACGAGGACATACCCGACCAACTGAAAATGGGAAGGGATTACGCTCCATGATGAGACGTAGAGCCTCCTCATACTCACCCTTGGCTACATGGGCAATATAGCCCTGAACATTAAGCTGACCAGGACAGGTGAGGTTACAGGGGGCCTTACAATCACCAAAATGGGTGGAAGAGATGGCAGCTAAGCGATCTTGACGATGCTTTTTAAGTTCCTTACTCTCAGTGCTGATAACCATGCCATCAGCAGCTGGGGTAGCGCAGGAGCGGACAAAATTATCCTCGCCCT
The DNA here is from genome assembly GCA_029939635.1 of Deltaproteobacteria bacterium. GTDB lineage: Bacteria > Desulfobacterota > Desulfobulbia > Desulfobulbales > SURF-16 > JAOZSN01. The sequence continues at coordinate 13,488 of JAOZSN010000037.1, read as the reverse complement.
CAACCTCTACCACACAAAGTTGGCAGGGCAACTCACTATGTTCACCACGTACGTGACATAGGGTTGGTATAGCTATATCAGCTCTTTTTGCTACCTCAAGGATGGTCAAACCATCCTCGGCAACAATCTCAGCACCGTTTATTTCAAGGGTAATCATAATTTAAAAGCGAATTTCGAATATCGAACAAGGAATGACGAATAATGAAGGAAGGTTGTTATCTTAAATAAAGACAAAGTACATTCATTCGATATTCAATATTTCTTATTCGATATTCTGCGGTTCGTTGTTAGTTAGTTTCGAAAACGAGTCATTTATCAAAAATTCAATAATCTAACCCAGAGAAGACTCCAATTTATGCGGCAGGCTTCCACTCTTTAAGGAAAGCAGGCAGATGTCCAGCTTCACGAGGACCTATGGTGATGGTCCAGCCAGGCAACTCTTCCTCAAGCTCACCTTTCATGGAGGCTAAATAACCAGGGATAATAAGCTCGCGATGCTTAACCTTATCCTCAATGCCAGCCTTTTTCATAAAGACAGCAATGAGATCTGCACCAAACTTACCAGCAGCCCAGGCGGTAAGGACAGAGAGTCCTTCCGTGTCTTTGATGAGCAACCAGGAAGGCACATTACAACCCTCTATCTCACCGGAAACAATGAAATAGGTCAGGGAGAAGTTACAGGTGATAAGCACCGGAGAGTTCTCATCTGGACCATTAATGGTATATATATCTTCCTCAACAACCATGGGGCGCTGGGGATCAGTAAAAATATTAAGTTGCTCAAGGAGCAGAGGAAAAAGAATTTCACCTTGCAGATCGTCAAGAACTACAATACCCGCATACTTAGCCATAACAACAGAAGCGATCATAGCCTCCATCATGGGGTCATCGCTCATCTCACAGGGAAAGGCGATGGTAGGGAAACCCAGAGGCTTGAACTTAGACTTTACCGCAGCTCGACGGGCCACAACATTATCTTCAAAAAGTCCGCGTAGGGTTCGGGCACCAGTATCGATAACCATGTCCTTCAAACCAGCAGCAACAGCCTTCTCTGAAATTCCAACCAGATTATCGAGATTACTGCCCTTAAGTCCTAAGGGGCAATCAGCATCCTTGGCAGCAGCAACCATATCATCAAGATTAGCTTCTGTGGCACCAAACATCAGCGGCTTTCTATCTCCACAGGCCTTGGCAGCAGCAGCCATGTTCCCAGCATCTTCGCTCATAAGAATGATGTTGGCCTCTGGCGCATCGGCCAAAACTTTGTCTACCAAAGCAGAAAACTTACCGCCGTCACCATCACTGTCTTGAATTGCAATAAGCTCAGCCTTCATATTAACGCCAACCCGATCATACTGCAGGGTTTTAAAGCGCTCAATACGGCCATCAACATCAGAAGCAGCCATGGCAGTGGTAACACGAACAGCTAATCCGGTCTGATTCTCGAAGCGCTTTTCATGACGATAGAGACAGGTCTCTCCGCCAGAGGTAAAGCTAGAATCACCAGCACCGAGCTTAACGGTACGAATGGGAGGAGCAGATGCCTCACCAATGGTTTCCTTTGCCTCATCACTGACGTAAGGACATTCATCAATCTCAGACTGACCTGCAGCAACCTTCATGGCAAAGGCAAGGCAGGTAGGAATCTTACATTCCCCACAATTCTTCTTGGGGAGCATCTTCAGGATCTGAATACCAGTTAAAGCCATTTTTCAAGCCTCTCTCTATCTTTGATTACTCAACCTGGCAAGAATATGGTTGAGATAACGTTTATGCTTCGTAGTAAATCTATACAAAAGTTTACGGTTTACAGTTTACAGTTAACGGTTGAAGGATGTTTCTTTATTAAGATTATTTCCTTCAGGCGCGAAGCGCAAACCGTGAACCGTAAACCGACAACTGTAAACTATTTTATACAGCTGCTTCCATTTCCAGGCACGGATGCCCCTTCTCTTTCAAGAAGGCCAGGATCTCTTCCTCTGTCTCACCCTGCTCTTCAGTGGCGATCATGTCAAAGAACTCTGGCATGCCCATCTCCTCACAGCGTTGCATCAACTTCTCGGCGATTTCATCTTTAAGCATCTTAGGTAGCCAGCAGATACGCTTTAAACCACCATCAGCAAGAAACACCTTCTTACTGGTCATGAAATGTTTGGAGACGCCCATAAAGCCAGGGGTCTGGGCACCACCACCAGCCATTCCGGCCAGGGAGGTGAATTTCATACCAGAGGGAGTCATGCCACGATGATCACGGTTAACAACCATGATACCATTACATTGGGGCAGCATGGCAGCAATAGCCTCAAAGCAACCACAGGCTGTCATGGGATTGTTCATCAGGGAATAACAGCTCACCGCTGGAACAGCACCGCGGGAGGCCTGGTTAACAAAATCGTTGATACCTTCGAAATCACCCATAAGCTCATCAGTACATGTACCTTTGGCAATGGGCTGATTAGGGCCGGTGGGGTTAATCTGGTAGGAGGCCTTGCCATCCAACCAGTTATAGGCGCCACACATACCAACACGCTCTGGGGTGATAACACAGACATGGGAAGGGGCAAAGGACTGGCAGAGAGTACAGGAGTAAAAGACCTCTTCTGACTCATCAGTCATATTACCAAGGCGCAGATCACGCTCACCATAGACCTTCTTAGCGATATCCATAACCTCCTCAACCTTCTCTTGGATGGTATAGATCTTCACCTGAACCTTGTCGAGGATGGCGCCAAACTCCTGATGTAATTTACCATGGAGAACAGTACCAAGATGCTTGAAGGAAAAACCTTTTTCAACCGCACCATGACCGATCCTGATCCACATAATGTCACGCTGACCAATATGCATTATACCCTGAACATAGTTCATCAGATGATGGAACTGACGCTCAAGGATAGGCTCAAAGTCAGACTGCATCTCACGTCCAGCAACCTCAACCAGGATACCAATGGGCAGATTCTGGCCCTGTTTGATATCACAGATATCCGGGCCTTCCAGAGTTACCTCACCATCAACAATCTCATCCATCTCTTTAGAGATCAACACCTCTACACCTGTGGTACGACCACCACCACATTCCATATAGAGATCATCCTTACGAATACGCTCACCTTCAAAGGCAGGACCAAAGGACATGGGGATGTCAATCTTGGCAACATTGACCTTCAGGCCACGAACCTCAATGGCCTTCTGGACGATTTCATCATGGGGGACATTGGAGACAACATGCTCGTAGGTACAGACACCTGTGGGCAGCACCTCAGGGATATCATGGTCTGAAATTGTTGGGAAACCCCAGTTAATAGCGCCAGCAGCATTGGCATACCACTCATCAGTGACCTCACCAAAGGCCATAACAAAGGCAAAGGTACGATCCTTATTATAAAGGAGATTAGCCAGGGCATCGCCAGGCTTGATACCACCAAAGGCCATGGCTACACGACAGGCGAAGCCAATAGCAAAGACAGCTGAGGTGTATGACTCGCCAAAGGGAACCAGGCGGGTATTCCAGCCAACCTGAACATCATTGGCGACCAACTGGTTACTGATGGACTTCCCGTTAGAACCCTTATCATGCATAAAGATGTAGAGGTTCTTCTCCTGCAACTCCAGGGCGATCTTGGAAGCAATTTCCTTGTCATCCGGAGTACCAAGAATTGCGGCAAAGCCAGGGGCAGAGCCATCAACAAACTCAACACCACGCTTACGGAAGATGACATCATCCGCAGCACCCAACCAGATATTATCATCGGTGGGATCTTCAGTGGCGGTGTACATGTTTGGATGATCCAGATAACGGATGGCCTCAAACATCTCTTCAGCAAAGAATGTGGCCATACCAGCATCCAGAGCGGGTCCGAGATACGGTAACCAGACCGAATCACTTACCAGCTCAGGCAACAGGGTACGACATTCCTGAAAGATATCTTTCATATCACCAATCTTCTCTACCTTAGCTCCTAACATGGAGTAAATAATGGGCAGAAAATAGGCAGTATTAGGAAAGGCAACCTCCTTGTCAGCACCATAATTCTTCAGAGCTGCTTCGTAGGATTCCTCAGCCATATCGACGATCTTATGGGCGCCTCGAATGGCAGCTGAACAGATTATTTTAGACATTGGTTTTGCTCCTCGTTACTGATCAAAAAAAACAGGTTTCGGGTTTCTGGTTTCTGGTTTCAGGTTAAGTGCAACAGCTAAACAAAAACTGCTGACACCTGAGACCTGACCCCTGATACCTGCTGTTAAGCCATTAAGCCATCAACCATGGCCTTGGCCAGGTTTACAGCCTTGGGATGACGCATGATGAGCAACTCGCCACCAGCAATCATCATACAGCTAGCGGTGATGGCCTCCATCATGATGGCACGGGTTTCCTGATCACCCATATTATCCTCACCAGAAGCCATGCGGCATTCCTTAGCCTTCCAAACCTCACGACCCAAGTTACAGATGATGGGCACCTGCAATTTCTCGTCTGATTGCGAAAGGGCAGCCATGCGTATACGCTCCATAACAGAGTAGGTATATTCAATACCATAGCCCAAGGCACCAACAGAGGGATCAATCATAACGGTGTTTAAGTTAACACCGAGATTTTCCATGAGGATATTAAGCTGCTTGGCCAGGTTTACATCAATGGGTGAAGCAGCAACCATGGGATGCTGAAAGGCCATGGCAGTGGCGCCCAAGGAACGGTAGTTAGCATCCTCTAAGGGTGCCAGGCAGACCTTCTTGGTGCCAATGAGGGAGGTAAGCTCACGTAAGGTATCAGTATCCTTGTCAGGATTACCACAACCCCAGACGATGGTAGGTACGTCGATACCGTTAATAACCTCAGCAGCCATTTTGGCAGCCTCACTGGAATCACGATTCAATCCATTGGGATCAGTGGAAACCAGGGAGAGACAGATAGCCTCAGCCTGGTATTCATTGATACATTTCTTGGCCCAGGCCAAGGGATTATCAAGAACATCACTGAAATGACGTTTAAGGGGTTCTGGCCATTCCTCAGGATTTACATCAACGACATCCATAGCAATGAGGGGCTTACGATCCATCTTACCCTCAAAAATCTGGAAGGGCATGGTGGACTCGCCACCAATAGTGATCTCATTGCCTTCATTGCCAAGAACGGTCTCACGAATCTCACCGTTATACTTTTCGGTATAGGAGTCAGCTGGAACCTTGGTGGCCCGCTCTGCCAGAGGAGTTTCCTCTTTAGACAGGGGAGCTACAGCAAGATCGCCACTTGCAGCCGCGGCTTTTGCAGCCTCAGCTTCTTTGGCAGCTTTATCAGCGGCTTCTTTGTCGGCGGCAGCCTTATCAGCGGCTTCTTTGTCAACCGCAGCTTTATCGGCAGCGGCTTTATCGGCGGCAGCTTTATCAGCAGCAGCCTTGTCGGCAACAGCTTTAGCAGCGGCGGCTTTATCGGCGGCAGCTTTATCGGCAGCAGCTTTATCGACAGCGGCCTTATCTGCAGCAGCTTTAGCAGCGGCATCTTCTGCTGCTGTATCTACTACAGGGGCA